>NZ_PYNV01000030.1:0-27624 GCF_003026095.1 Photobacterium sp. GB-72
TTAAAAGTGATAAGCCTCAATGCTTGTTGCTGTTACACCGATTTAGTGCGCGCGTAGCTCAGCTGGATAGAGTACCTGGCTACGAACCAGGCGGTCGGAGGTTCGAATCCTCCCGCGCGCACCATTATTTAAACGTGATAAGCTTCAAGGCTTGTTGCTGTTACACCGATTTAGTGCGCGCGTAGCTCAGCTGGATAGAGTACCTGGCTACGAACCAGGCGGTCGGAGGTTCGAATCCTCCCGCGCGCACCATCATTTAAAGCCCAGCTTTTGCTGGGCTTTTTTGTATCTGTTGTTTTCTGATTTCTAAGTATTACTAAGCCTTTATAATATTATTGTTAATAAGTAATAATAATGATTTTATTTGCTTAGTATCAATAAGGGTATCTAACTGCTTATTTGATACGATAACTTCTCTTTTTTAGCTGAATGCTATCCTTTCTAGATATTTTTAAAATTCCTTTTTTTATTACATTTCAGTATGTTGATTCTATATATGCAATCTTTATGTATTTGTATTCATATTGTGTCTGCATGTAATGAAATCTTGCAATTAAGGCTGATAAATATGCTTTAATTTGAGTAAAAATCAGACTGATGTTGCAAAAACAACCAATTTTTGTGAATCAATTTGACTTGTTTTCAATTGTCGTGATAATCGTTAACACTACGGTCACAACTAGAAGGAATTTATGATGACTGATCTGGGAGATGCGCTGTGGCAAGCAGCGGTAATTATGGCGACAGGAATGGTCGTTGTATTTGTCTTTCTGTCAATCCTTATTTTTTTGGTTCATTTGTTGGCAAAATTTGCGCCAGCTGACCAAATTGAAGCGCCTAAAGCTGCCAAGCCGGCAGTGACCCAAAATCAAAACGGTATTAAGCCTGATGTCATTGCAGCTATTTCTGCTGCTGTTCATCAATATCGTCAAGCTAAAAGCACTAGCTAATTTCACAGCACACAGTTTTGATTTAAGGACACTTATTCTTACAAGGAGTTTTGAACATGTCCAAGCCTCTAGCTATCACCGATGTTGTATTGCGTGATGCACACCAATCTTTATTTGCTACCCGTCTTCGTTTAGAAGATATGCTTCCTATTGCCGCGCAACTTGATGATGTTGGTTATTGGTCGTTAGAAACATGGGGTGGTGCAACATTTGATTCGTGCATTCGCTATCTTGGTGAAGATCCTTGGGAGCGTCTGCGCGCATTAAAGCAAGTGATGCCAAAAACACCGATGCAGATGTTACTTCGTGGACAAAATTTACTTGGCTATCGCCATTATGGTGATGATGTTGTAGAGAAGTTTGTTGAGCGCGCACACGCGAATGGTATGGATGTTTTCCGTATTTTTGATGCCATGAATGATGTGCGTAATTTTGAAAAAGCCGTAAAGTCGACGATTGATGTTGGTGCTCATGCGCAAGGTACTATTTCTTATACAACAAGTCCGGTTCATACTTTAGATACATGGACCGATCTTGCTAAGCGTTTAGAAGATCTCGGTTGTCACTCGCTATGTATCAAAGATATGTCAGGTTTATTGAAGCCTTATGAAGCGGAAGAGTTAATTAAGCGTATCAAAGCATCATGTGATATTCCGCTAGCTTTACACAGCCATGCTACAACCGGTTTATCTACAGCGACAGCAGTGAAAGCCGTAGAAGCGGGACTCGATATTCTTGATACATCGATTTCATCAATGAGCCAAACTTACGGTCATACACCAACTGAAACAGTGGTAGCTATGCTCCAAGGTACAGGACGTGATACCAACCTTGATTTAGAAAAGTTCGCACCTATTGCTAGCTATTTCCGAGATGTTCGTAAGAAGTACGCGAAATTTGAAGGTAGTTTACGCGGTGTTGATGCTCGAATTTTATTAGCACAAGTTCCTGGCGGCATGCTAACTAACATGGAAAGTCAGCTAAAAGAGCAAGGTGCTGCTGATCGTTTTGATGAAGTGTTAGAAGAGATCCCACGTGTACGTGAAGATCTTGGCTTTATTCCACTGGTTACCCCAACATCACAAATTGTCGGTACTCAGGCTGTATTGAATGTACTGACTGGTGAGCGCTATAAGAGCATCAGTAAAGAAACGGCGGGTATTCTAAAAGGTGAATATGGCGCAGCACCAGCGGCTGTAAATAGTGATCTTCAAGCGAAAGTACTTGAGGGTGCTGAGCCTATTACTTGTCGTCCTGCTGATTTAATTGATGATGAGTTAGCTATCTTAACTGATGATCTTGTCGCAAAAGCTAAAGCTGAGGGTATTGCGTTAGCCGATCAACAAGTTGATGATGTATTAACGTATGCATTGTTCCCGCAAGTTGGACTTAACTTCCTTAAAAATCGTAATAATCCTGATGCCTTTGAACCTGCACCAACAGGTGAAGAAGTAGTAACCACTGCCGCTGAAACGAAAACGGCATCTGAGGTTGAAAGCTATAGCGTACGTGTTAATGGTCAGGTTTATAACGTTGATGTTGCTGAAGGCGGTGAATTGTCTTCTGTGGAAGTGGCACAGCAACCAGCAGCTCCTGTTGCTGCCGCACCAGCTCCAAGTGCAACTGCTGAAGCTGTTGGTGCGCCATTAGCAGGGAATATCTTTAAGATCAATGTTCAGCCAGGTCATCAAGTAACAGAAGGTGATGTTCTTGTGATCTTAGAAGCGATGAAGATGGAAACCGAAGTACGTGCCGCACGTAGTGGTGTGGTTGATCAGTTACATGTTAAAGAAGGTGATTCCGTCACTGTCGGTTCGCCGATCATTAGTTTGTCATAAGAGGTAACCATGGAAGGTTTATTAAAACTCTGGTCCGAAACTGGGATTGCAAACTTTGAATTCGGTCAGATCGTGATGATCGTGGTTGGTTGTGGTTTGTTGTTCTTGGCCATTCGTAAAGGCTTTGAGCCATTATTATTACTGCCTATGGGCTTTGGTGCCATTCTTGCCAATATCCCGAATGCTGGGTTTACTGATCCTGGTGGTTTGCTTTATTACATCTATTACGTAGGGATTGAAACGGGTATTTTCCCGCTATTAATCTTTATGGGTGTAGGTGCAATGACCGACTTTGGCGCGCTGATTGCAAACCCTAAAACCTTGTTATTAGGAGCAGCGGCGCAGTTTGGTATTTTCTTTACCTTATTTGGCGCTATTTTACTTAACGTTGTACCGGGAATGGAATTTTCGCTAGCAGATGCTTCGTCAATTGCGATTATTGGTGGTGCTGATGGCCCAACGGCTATTTTCTTAGCAAGCCGATTGTCTCCTGATTTACTTGGTGCGATTGCGGTGGCAGCTTACAGTTACATGGCTTTAGTACCAATTATTCAGCCACCAATTATGAAAGCACTGACGACACCTGAAGAGCGTCAAATTCAGATGCAGCAGCTTCGTCACGTGACGAAGATGGAAAAAGTATTGTTCCCATTAGCTGTACTGTTGATGACGATTTTGTTCTTACCATCAGCAACCCCATTAGTCGGTATGTTCTGTTTAGGTAACTTAATGCGTGAATCTGGTGTTGTGGATCGCTTATCAAATACAGTACAAAACGAGTTGATCAACATCGTGACAATTATGCTAGGTTTAGGTGTTGGTTCGAAGCTTGAAGCTGCAACATTCCTACAAATCGAAACATTAGGTATTTTGGTACTGGGCGCGGTTGCATTTAGTGTTGGTACTGGTGGTGGTGTATTAATGGCAAAAGCGCTTAACCGTTTTAGTAAAGAGCCAATTAACCCATTAATTGGTGCAGCAGGTGTATCTGCCGTTCCAATGGCGGCACGTGTGGTGAATAAGGTGGGTTTAGAGTCAAACCCTCAAAACTTCTTATTAATGCATGCAATGGGACCAAACGTAGCTGGTGTATTGGGCTCTGCTGTAGCTGCAGGCATCTTGTTAGCATTGGTGGGTGGAAGTTAAGGTATTTCTTTCACTACCTAGTTAAAAAGGCAGCGTTTCGCTGCCTTTTTTATTTAATGACAATATAAAAATATGTTCAGTTATCGCTTCAAATGGCACACTTTGCCTTCCTAATAAAAAGGTGACAGACATGACTGATTTATTTACCGGGGATACGGGCTTATGGGTTCTATTTGCGACCGGATTTCTTAGTGCCACATTGTTACCAGGCGGATCTGAAGCGAATCTTATCGCTGCTGTCAAATTAGGGGATAACCCGATATGGCAAATAGTAGCGGTCGTTGCGATAGGTAATACCTTAGGTGGATTAACTAATTATTGGTTAGGACTTTTACTACCAGATAAAACTTCAGAGCAAAAACAGAGTCATAAAGCGTTATTGTGGCTAAAAAAATACGGCTACTGGAGTTTGTTACTTAGTTGGATGCCAATTATTGGTGATCCCTTATGTTTAGCGGCAGGTTGGCTACGGATGCGATTTTGGTGGTGTGCAGTAGTCATTTTAATTGGTAAAACATTACGTTATATCGCATTAGCTGCAATCGTATTGGGACTTTTCCCTGCATTATCGTTTTAAGGAATTCGAGCGTGAAAAAATGGATCCTGAGTGCAGCCGTCGTGTCATTGACAGGTTGTACTCAATTTACTGAACAGCAGACTACCCAAGTGTTACCAAAAGGGGTAACGTTTATTGAGCAAGTTAAAGCGGTACAAGGGAAAGCTGTGATCCCTTATAGTAAATACCGTTTGGCTAATGGGTTGACTGTTATTTTATCGCCGGATCACTCTGATCCGTTAGTGAATGTGGATGTGACTTACCATGTGGGCTCTGCGCGAGAGCAACAAGGTAAATCAGGTTTTGCGCACTTTTTTGAGCACATGATGTTTCAAGGCTCTAAGCATGTTGGTGATCAACAGCATTTCAAATTGATCACAGAAGCGGGCGGTAATTTAAATGGCAGTACTAACCGTGATCGCACGAATTATTTTGAAACAGTCCCAGCCAATCAATTAGAGAAAGCCTTGTGGCTTGAGTCTGACCGTATGGGCTTTTTACTTGATGCGGTATCTCAGCGTAAGTTTGAAATTCAGCGTGATACAGTGAAAAATGAGCGTGCACAAAACTTTGAAAATCGTCCGTATGGTTTGATTTATGAAAAAATGGCGGAAGCATTATACCCTCGTAGCCATCCATATTCATGGCAAACCATTGGCTATGTAGAAGATTTAGATCGTGTTGATGTTAACGATCTTAAAGCTTTCTTCCTGCGTTGGTACGGGCCAAACAATGCGACGTTAACCATTGGTGGTGATATTAATAAAGCGCAGACATTGGAATGGGTGAATAAATACTTTGGCTCTATTCCACGAGGTCCTGAAGTAAAGGATGCACCGAAGCAGCCTGTGACATTGCCGTCTGATCGTTACATTACACTGCAAGATAATATTAAGCAGCCCATGTTAATGATGGCCTGGCCGACAGCGTATTTAGGTGCAGCAGAACAACCATCATTGGATATGTTAGGCCAAGTGATTGGAAGTGGCACGAATAGCTTACTCTATCAAAAGCTGGTGAAAACAGGTAAAGCTGTTGATGCAGGCGCATTCCAAGATTGTGCAGAGCTTGCTTGTAGCATGTATGTGTATGCGATGGCACCAAGTGGTGATAAAGGTCACCTAGACACATTACGTAAAGAAGTGATGTCTGTCGTTAACGGCATTGAGCTACAAGGGATCAAGAAAGCCCAACTGGATGAAATTAAAGGCTCGGTTGAAGCGAGTGCGATTTATGGCTTACAAAGTGTCAGTGGTAAAGTGTCGCAACTTGCGGCTTATCAGACTTTCTTTGGTAATCCTAACTACATTGCAACGGAACTAGCGAATCTTGATAAAGTAAATACGCAAAGCGTAATGCGTGCGTATAACCAGTATATTTATCAACACCCGAGTGTTACGCTCAGTGTTGTTCCACATGGTGAATTACAACTGCAGGCAGCGAAACCCAATTATGCGCCTGCGCCACGTGTGTTACCTAAAAATACCAAGATCAATGATCAAGATTTAGCTTACCGTACGGTTAAAGATAATTTTGATCGTTCAGTGATGCCAAAGGCTTCAAAACCAGTGAAAGTCGTCATGCCCACACTGTATGAGTTCAGCCTTGCGAATGGGATCAAAGTGGTTGGTACCCAGTCCCAAGAAACTCCAACGATCAGCTTACAGTTAACCGTACCTGCAGGGCGTCGTTTAGATCCTGCAAGTAAAGAAGGTTTAGCTGAGTTGACGGCTGCGATGATGAATGAAGGCTCTGAGAAATATACCGCAGAGCAAATGGCATCTAAGTTAGATACTCTTGGCAGTAATATTTCAGTACATGCTGGATTATATGGCACCACGATTTCACTCAGTACGCTAACGAAGAACTTACCTGAAACGATGGCGTTATTAGAGCAACGTCTTTTCCATCCCGCCTTTAAAGAAAGTGATTTTAAGCGTCTTAAAAAGCAGATGATTGAAGGTATTGTTTATGAGCATCAAAGTGCGGATTGGTTAGCGGGGCAAGCAACACGAGAAGTCTTATTTAAAGGTACTGTGTTTGGGCGTCCAACGGATGGTACTAAGCAAACGTTGAGCCATATTACCCTGCAAGATGTAAAAGACTTCTATCATCGTTATTACACTCCTAACAGTGCTGATGCGGTAGTGGTGGGTGATATAACACAAGCGAAACTAGTACAAGCGTTAGCGCCTATCGGACAATGGCAAGGAGAACCTGCGCCAAGTATTGCACCACAAGTTCTACCTGTATTAAAGCAGCAAGCAATTTGGTTAGTGAATAAGCCTGATGCTCCACAAACGGTGATCCGTTTAGTACGTCAAGGGATGCCATTTGATGCCACCGGTGAGCTATTTAAAACCCAATTGGCTAACTTTAATTTAGCGGGTAACTTTAATAGCCGTATCAACATGAATCTACGTGAAGATAAAGGCTTTACCTATGGCGCGGGAGGCTATTTCAGTGGCGGAAAAGAAGTGGGTGTGGGAGTTTATTATGCTCAAGTTAGAGCCGATGCGACGGTTGCCTCTATAAAAGAGTTTCTCGCCGAACTAAAGAAAATGAGCACATCAGGATTAACCGATAAAGAGGTTAACTTTATGCGCTTAGCTGTGGGTCAGAAAGATGCTCTTAGTTATGAGACGCCAAGTCAAAAAGCATCATTGTTAGGTAATATCTTAGCTTATGATTTACCAAAGGATTTTGTCGCTCAGCGAAACCATATTGTCGATACTATTACTAAAACGACAATGGATAAATTAGCGCAGAAATGGTTTAACCCGAAAGATTATCAAATTATTGTGGTGGGTGATGCGAAGACATTGGAGCCACAATTGAAAGCGTTAGACTTACCTGTTCATTTGCTTACATTAACGAAGTAACAGGTACTCAGTAACAGCTAGTACCGAGTGCTAGTTGTTACTGCTTAGTAAAAGTCTTTCGCAAGTTTTGCTGATATAAATGATGGTAATCAGATGCAATAATGATTACTCTGTTTTCCTTAAATTAGATTAAAACGAGAATAGCCTTGATGGATTTTTCACAGAGGTTACAGCAGCTTTCTACTCATGCTGATGCATTAACCCAGTTTGGGCGTGGACTTGAACGAGAGTCACTTCGAATTACTGCTGACAGGCATTTATCCCAACAACCTCATCCCGTGGCATTAGGCTCTGCGCTAACCAATAAGTGGATCACAACTGATTTTGCCGAATCATTGTTGGAATTTATTACACCAGTATCAACCGACGTTGATCAGTTGTTATGGCAACTTGAAGATATCCATAAATTTGCCTTAAGTAAAATGGATGGTGAGCGTTTATGGCCAATGTCGATGCCATGCTTTGTTGGCTCACAAGATGACATTACCTTAGCGCAATACGGTTCATCGAATACCGGACGAATGAAAACGCTTTACCGCGAAGGTTTAAAGCATCGCTATGGTAGCGTAATGCAGATCATCTCCGGTGTTCACTTTAACTTCTCATTTTCAGATAGTTTTTGGGATGGTTTATTGGGTGAGCAAACACTAGAGCAACGTCAAGCATCGGTGTCGGATGCATACTTTGGTTTGATCCGTAATTACTATCGTTTCGGTTGGTTAATTCCTTATTTATTTGGGGCGTCTCCTGCACTTTGTGGCTCTTTTATTAAAGACGACAAAGTGAAGGAATCATTTAGCAAAGTGGGTACAGGTACCTATTACTTAGAGAATGCAACAGCATTACGTTTAAGTGATTTAGGCTACACCAATAATGCGCAAAGCTCGCTGAAAATTGGTTTTAATAGCCTTGAACAGTACCTAGAAGGCTTAAATAAAGCGATTCATACTCCGTCAAAAGAGTTTGCTGACATTGGTGTGGTTGTTAATGGTGAACGTCGTCAGCTAAACAGCAATGTACTACAAATTGAAAATGAGCTTTATGCGCCAATTCGCGCTAAACGAGTAACGAAAAGTGGTGAAAAGCCGTCAGAAGCACTAAAGCGTGGTGGTGTTGAGTATATCGAAGTTCGTTCGTTAGATGTAAACCCATTTAGCCCGATTGGTATCAGTGAAGATCAGGTACGTTTCCTTGATTTATTCCTAACGTGGGCGGTATTAACACCATCTGCTGATATGGATGATAGTGAGCTTGCTTGTTGGCGTGATAACTGGAACCGTGTTGTGGTTGACGGTCGTAACCCAGAATTGATGCTTAAGATCGGCTGTGCTGGTGAGCGTTTAAGCTTGAAAGATTGGGGGGCGCGTGTCTTTGCTGAATTGGAGCAAGTCGCGAAAACTATTGATGAGCTAAACGGTAATACTCTTTACCAACAAACATGCGAGCGTTTATTAGGTTGGATCCATCATCCTGAACGTACGCTATCAGCGCAATTGCTTGAGCAAATTAAAGCGGACCAAGGTATTGGTAATCTTGGCTATAAGTTAGCAGCGCAACATGCAGAAAGCTTAAAAGCACAAAAATTCCGTTTTTATGATGCCAATACATTTGAACAAGAAGCACATCATTCGGTAGAAAAACAGCAACAGATCGAACATGATGACACCGTATCATTTGATGATTATCTCGATAATTACTTTGCCGATATTCATGTTGGCATGTAAAGAGTAACAACAAAAGAGTGTCTTCTTTCAAACAAATAAAAGCTGGGAGCCGGATGGTTCCAGCTTATTATTTTTAGTTTTTATTGATAGATACATTTTACATGGATGATGAAACCTCTTCTTTAGCTACTGTTAACCTCTATCCCTATATAATGTATTACTTGGTAAACGTCTTTAATGGAATGTGAGTGATATATGCAGCGATCTCTTCGTTTATTTTTGTTGTTTGGAATAACCCTCATTGTTTCAGGGTGTGCTTCTGCGCCACCACGAGACCAATCAAATATTTGTAATATTTTTCGACAATATCCGAGTTGGTATGATGATGCCGTTGATATGCAAAAAGAGTGGGGGACGCCTATCAATGTGGCGATGGCGATCATTAAACAAGAAAGTAGCTTCCGCCATGATGCTGAGCCACCGAAAAACTATGTACTCGGCTTTATTCCTTGGGGACGTGTAAGCAGTGCTTATGGTTACGCACAAGCGCAAGATCCTGCATGGGAGGATTTTCAAAAACACACAGGTCATGGTGGTTCACGTACTGATTTCGGCGATTCATTACAATTTGTTGGTTGGTATACCCATGAAACGCAACGTCAGTTAGGGATTTCTAAATGGGATGCTTATCGTCAGTACTTGGCTTATCACGAAGGTCGAGGTGGGTTTAAGCGTGGAACATATTGGAAAAAGCCATGGCTAACCAAGGTTGCGCGTAAAGTAGAGCAGCAATCAAAGAATTATGGTTGGCAGTTAAAGCAGTGCCGAAAAGAATTAGAAAGTAATAGAAGCTGGTGGTTTTAAACTGTAACAAGTTGCGAATACAGAGAAAGTACCAATAATTGAATAAGTCAGGATTGACGTGCAAGGAGAAGCAAATAATGCCATTACTCGATAGTTTTACTGTTGATCATACTAAAATGAATGCACCTGCGGTTCGTGTGGCAAAGACCATGCAAACACCAAAAGGCGATACCATTACGGTGTTTGATTTACGTTTTTGTCGTCCAAACGTTGATATTTTAAGTGAGCGTGGAATTCATACTCTTGAGCATCTTTATGCTGGTTTTATGCGTGCGCACCTTAATTCAAATAATGTCGAAATCATCGATATCTCGCCGATGGGATGTCGCACTGGTTTCTACATGAGCTTAATCGGTACACCGACTGAAGAAGTAGTTGCTGCAAGCTGGAAAGCGGCAATGGAAGATGTGTTGAAAGTGGAATCACAAAATCAAATTCCAGAGCTGAATGAATACCAGTGTGGAACCTATGACATGCACTCATTAGATGAAGCGAAGCAAATTGCTCAAACGATCTTAGCGCAAGGGATCTCTGTTAACTTAAATAATGAGTTGGCACTCCCAGAAACGATGCTACAAGAGCTAACAGTAAAATAAGTCTATGGGTAAACAACTGAGAATAAAAAGCCGACATCATGTCGGCTTTTTTATGTATTATTACGGATTGTCGGGTAATACCTTGATCAACTTGATCATATTGTCGGATACTTCCACTATTTCCATTTTATGATCAGCAATAATTATACTGACCTGATTTTCTGGAATGTATTCTAAGTGTTCTAAGATCAAACCATTTAAGGTTCTAGGGCCATCAGTTGGCAGTTTCCAATTTAGGCTCTTATTCAAATCGCGAATGTTGGCACTGCCTTCAATCATCAAGCTACCGTCACTTTGCGCAGTGATCTCTTCTGCTAATGTTGGTGTGATAGACGTTGTAAATTCTCCTACGATTTCTTCAAGAATATCTTCTACCGTGATTAAGCCTTGGATATCACCGTA
Source organism: Photobacterium sp. GB-72 (assembly GCF_003026095.1). Taxonomy (NCBI): domain Bacteria; kingdom Pseudomonadati; phylum Pseudomonadota; class Gammaproteobacteria; order Vibrionales; family Vibrionaceae; genus Photobacterium; species Photobacterium sp. GB-72. The sequence continues at coordinate 10,899 of NZ_PYNV01000030.1, forward strand.
CTCATCGACGATCAAACCAATACGCTCTTTATTTCGTTGGAATTTCAAAAGCTGGGTGTTCAGTGGGGTACCTTCTGGAATGAAATAGACTTCATCAGCCGCACGTAATAGGTTTTCTTTACTGAAATCGTTTTTGTCCATCATCAGGCGGTAGGCTTCACGTACACGTAACATACCAACCACTTCATCAATATTGTCACGGTAAAGTACGATACGACCATGCGCTGAATGGCTTAGTTGGCGGACTATTGATTTCCAATCATCATTAACGTTAATGGCTGCGATCTCACTGCGCGGTACCATTAAGTCTTCCACTGTGACATTTTCTAAATCAAGAATCGATAACAGCATATCTTGGTGACGACGAGGGATTAAGCCGCCGGCTTCGTTAACAACGGTACGCAATTCTTCTGAGCTCAATTTAGATGAACTGTTATTACTGCTCTTTAATCCTAAAATGAAAAGAAACGCACTGGTGATCCCATTAACAAACCACACTAATGGGTAAAGCACTTTCATTAAAATGTTTAAGATGATGCTGCTGGCATAAGAGACACGTTCAGGATAGAGCGCAGCTACCGTCTTAGGAGTTACTTCTGCAAAGACAAGGATTAAAATAGTCAGTGCACCTGTTGCAATCGCCACACCAGCATCGCCATAAAGGCGCATACCAAGAATAGTCGCAATCGCTGATGCTAAAATATTAACTAAATTATTACCGATCAGAATTAGGCCAATTAAGCGATCTGTACGAGACAGTAGTTTCTCGACACGTTTAGCTCCTTTATGGCCTTGGTTGGCCATGTGGCGTAGTTTGTAGCGATTTAGTGCCATCATGCCTGTTTCTGAGCTGGAGAAATAAGCTGATAGAACGATCATTAAAATAAGTAGAGAGAATAGTACACCTGTGGAGATCTCGTCCAAAAGTCGTAACCCTTAATGTTTTATGCAAGCTAAAACCCTCGTATAGAGGGCAAAATTATAAGTATTGTAATTATAGAAATATTCTATATAAGATATGATGGGTAATAGTAATTACATGCCAATGATGATTTCTTTCACGAATCGGCTCCCAAAGTAAGCTAGGGTGAGTAGAAATGCACCAACGAGACTGAACCAAATTACCCTGCGTCCACGCCAACCTTTTTGGTAATGTCCCCATAGTAAGACACTGTAAACACCCCAAGCTAATAATGATAGTATCGCTTTATGGGTTTTACCTTGAGCTATGATATCGTTAATAAATAGATAGCCTGTGAGCAAGGTTACGGTTAATAACGCATATCCAACAATAATGATCTTGAAAAGTTGGCGTTCAACCATCATTAATGGAGGAATATTAGGGTTCATTGCTAAGCTCTTTTTATGTTTAAGCTTATGATCAAGCCATGCTAATTGAATAGCATATAGGCTCGCAATTGTAAGGGTTGAATATGAGAACAAAGCAAGAGAAATATGCAGTAATACTTGCGGATGTGCTTCTAAATGGGTAATAAAAGCACCGGGCAATAAAGCTGAAGCCGCTAAATTAATAGCAGCAAAACTGTATATGACGGGCAATAAAAACCAAATCCGCATTTTTAACATTGCTACTGTAGTCAAGCAGGCAATAATTACGCTGATTAACGAAGCAACGTTAAGAATACTGAGGTTTTGTCCTGCACCTGCAAAGATAAGATCTTTAAGCAGTAGGATATGAAAAATAATTGCCATACAGGCTGCGGCAAAAACAGGGGTAACTTTTATGCCGTTATTGTTAGCAAGTCCTGGAATAACCAGCAACAGTGCAATGAGATAAAAGCCAACTGCTGGAATAGCAAGTAACATATCCATAATAAATGAGATAGCTCCGTAGTAACTAATGGCTATTTTATAAGGTTTTAGAGATGCAATTATACCTTGCTCAAACCTTCACCGCCAACGTAATACCTAAAAGTGACAGAGGATTACATGAAAACGAAGGTTTTTTTACGGTATACTTGTACCAATTTTAGTGATTTTGCAATTTTAATTGAGTTGCGTAACGAGCGAGTAGCACCACATGTTCGAAAATTTAACCGAGCGTTTATCGCGAACGCTTAAAAATGTCAGCGGCCGTGGTCGCCTTACGGATGACAACATCAAGGATACTTTGCGTGAAGTGCGCATGGCATTACTCGAGGCTGATGTTGCGCTGCCCGTTGTTCGTGAATTCGTTAAGCGTGTAAAAGAGCGCGCTGTTGGTACTGAAGTATCAAAAAGTTTAACGCCAGGTCAAGAATTCATCAAAATCGTTCAAGCTGAACTTGAAGCGGTGATGGGTGAAGAAAACGAAGGCTTGGATTTAAGTTGCCAACCGCCAGCAGTTATTTTAATGGCAGGTTTACAAGGTGCAGGTAAAACAACCAGCGTCGGTAAATTAGGTAAGCTATTAAAAGAGCGTGATAGTAAAAAAGTATTGGTTGTTTCTGCCGACGTATACCGTCCAGCGGCAATCAAGCAGCTTGAGACGCTAGCGGGTGATGTTGGTATTGATTTCTTCCCATCAAACGTAGAGCAGAAACCTGTCGAGATCGCAAAAGCGGCGCTTGAGCACGGTAAGCTTAAATTCTACGATGTGGTGATTGTCGATACAGCGGGTCGTCTTCACGTTGATGAAGAGATGATGGATGAAATTAAAGACGTCCATAAAACATTAAATCCTGTTGAGACATTGTTCGTGGTTGATGCCATGACAGGTCAAGATGCGGCAAACACAGCTAAAGCCTTTAATGATGCATTGCCACTAACGGGTGTGATCTTAACCAAGGTGGATGGTGATGCCCGTGGTGGTGCTGCGTTATCAGTACGTCATATTACTGGTAAGCCAATTAAATTTTTAGGTGTTGGTGAAAAAACTGACGCACTAGAGCCGTTCCATCCAAACCGTGTTGCTTCTCGTATCTTAGGTATGGGTGACGTTCTTTCTTTAATCGAAGATTTAGAACGTAACGTTGATAAGCAAGAAGCGGAAAAACTGGCGAAGAAATTCAAAGACAAAAAAGGCTTCGATTTAGAAGACTTCCGTAGCCAGCTTCAACAAATGAAAAACATGGGCGGTATGATGGGAATGCTTGATAAGCTTCCGGGTATGTCACAACTACCGTCTGATGTGAAAGATAAAGTGGACGATAAAGTGTTCGTTCAAATGGAAGCTATCATTAATTCAATGACCAAAGGTGAGCGTGCGCATCCTGAACTTATCAAAGGTTCACGTAAAAAGCGTATTGCTGCAGGTTCAGGTACACAAGTACAAGATGTGAACCGTTTATTGAAGCAATTTACCCAAATGCAGAAGATGATGAAGAAAATGCAAAAGGGTGGAATGAAGAATATGATGCGCCAAATGAAGGGTATGATGCCTGGTGGCGGAATGTTCCCTGGACGCTAATCCCATAATTTTAAAAGATTTTAAAGTCGATTGGTTATTTTACTGGCGAAAAAGTAACTAAAGCAGTTGCATTCGTCGTTCTAAAGAGTAAAATTCCGAGGCTTTATTTTGGCACGGGCCCCGTTTTTTAAGCGGGGCCAATTTAATTTACAGTAATGCAAAGAGGACGATATGGTAACCATTCGTTTGGCACGTCACGGCGCTAAGAAGCGTCCATTCTATCAAATCGTTGTTGCTGACTCACGTTGTTCACGTGACGGTCGTAACATCGAGCAAATCGGTTTCTTCAACCCACTAGCTAAGGGTCAAGAAGAGCGTCTACGTTTAGACCTAGATCGCGTAAACCACTGGGTAGGTCAAGGCGCTTCTGTGACTGACCGCGCAGCAAAACTAATCAAAGATGCAGCGAAAGCAGCTTAATTTGATTATTAAGGTAGAAGAGAAACGATGAGCAATAAAAACCAAGACCACATTATTGTCGGTAAACTGGGTGCCACCTACGGTATCAAGGGTTGGCTCAAAGTTTTTTCCTACACCGAACAATCTGAAAGCATTTTCTCTTACACCCCTTGGCTTATTAAAGTTAAAGGTGAGTGGAAAGAGATCCATGTTGAATCATGGAAACGCCATGGCCAAGGTCTGGTGGCTAAGCTAGAAGGTATGGATATCCGCGAGGATGCCCAAGTTTTCACTAACGCTGAAGTCGCTGTATTGGCTGAGCAATTACCAGCATTGTCAGATGAAGAATTCTACTGGCGTGAGTTGTTTGGTATGTCTGTATTCACTACCGAAGGTTACGACCTAGGTAAGGTGACAGACATCCTGGAAACAGGTTCAAACGACGTGTTAGTTGTTAAGGCGAATTTAAAAGATGCTTTCGGGCAGAAGGAACGATTAATTCCGTTCCTCGATGAGCAGGTCATCAAGTTGATTGATCGCACTGCTCAGCGGATCGAAGTTGACTGGGATCCTGAGTTTTAACCTCCGGTAATAAGGTGAGTAACATGTGGGTTGGTGTAATCAGCCTTTTTCCTGAAATGTTCTCTTCCATTACCAATTTTGGGGTAACAGGCCAGGCGGTAAAAAAAGGCCTTTTGACTGTTGATACGTGGAATCCTCGTGATTTTACGCTCGACAAACATCGTACGGTAGATGATCGACCATACGGTGGTGGACCGGGTATGTTGATGATGGTACAGCCTTTGCGCGATGCCATTCACACTGCCAAACAGTCTGCAAAAGGTAAGGCTAAAGTAATCTACCTTTCCCCTCAGGGCCGTAAGCTGGATCAGGCTGGTGTTGAGGAGTTAGCGCAAAATGAGAATCTGATTCTTATTTGTGGTCGCTATGAAGGGGTTGATGAGCGCATTATCCAACAAGAGGTAGACGAAGAATGGTCTATCGGCGATTTTGTGTTAACGGGTGGTGAACTACCTGCTATGACGTTGGTGGATGCAGTTGTTCGGTTTGTTCCGGGCGTACTGGGAGACTTTGCGTCAGCAGAAGAAGATTCTTTTGCAAATGGCTTGCTAGATTGTCCTCATTACACAAGACCAGAATTGTTGGACGGGCAGGAAGTACCTTCGGTATTAATGTCTGGCAATCATAAAGAGATTAGTCGCTGGCGATTAAAACAATCGCTAGGCCGTACATGGCTAAGAAGACCAGAGCTCCTGGAAAACCTAGCTCTGACTGACGATCAGGAATTCTTGCTAGCGGAATTTATCCGTGAACATAAAGCAAGCATTTAATTAATTTAGTATCAGTTTATTCTAGGGTATATACCAAATGAGTAACATCATTAAAGCTCTTGAGCAAGAGCAACTAAAAACAGACCTACCGACTTTCGCACCAGGTGACACTGTTGTTGTTCAAGTTAAGGTAAAAGAAGGTGACCGTGAGCGTCTACAGGCTTTTGAAGGCGTTGTAATCGCAATCCGTAACCGTGGTCTACATTCTGCATTTACTGTTCGTAAAATTTCGAACGGTGAAGGTGTTGAGCGTGCGTTCCAAACTCACTCTCCAGTAGTTGACAGCATTACTGTTAAACGTCGTGGTGCAGTACGTCGTGCCAAGTTGTACTACCTACGTGAGCGTTCTGGTAAATCAGCACGTATCCGTGAGAAGCTATCTAAGTAATAGCTTTAAACGCTTGACGTTTAATCGAAAAGCCCACCGAAAGGTGGGCTTTTTTATATCTGTAAATTATCAATTGGGTAGCTTTAGGGTGAATGAGTATTTAAACAGATGAAAAGCGCTGTATATTTACTGAACAGACTCTAATTAAGTACAATGTTTGCACTATTATGCTAGGTTAGATTGAGAACATATTGTATAAAATTCATAGCGAGTTAGAGGCTGAATAACACTACGTTTTTTTGCTTCTCAAAACTCCTCGATTTGATAACCAAGGAAAAGTTATGAAAGTACTTCCTCTTTTGACTCTCTCTTCTGTTGTGCTTCTATCTGGCTGTGTCACACAGTCCTCTTTAATCAGCAAAGGAAACTTTGAACAGCTCGGTTTCTATGACGGTGCTGGTGGTCGAATTGCGCTAACAACTACACAACTTGATAAAATCTCAGATAAATATGACGCGATGGAAACACCTAATCATCAAGAGTATCTGCAAGGTTATAATAAAGGTCGTGATAATTACTGCTCTATTGAACATGTATTGCAGCTAGGTGAGCAAGGAAAAGTGAATTGGGGAATTTGTGAATATCGTCGTGAGGTCCCACTTTTTAAAGCTAAATGGCAGCAAGGGTTTGAACGCTATGGGACAATGGAGCCACGCTTTTAAGTAAATACGCTCATTTAAAGCAACTATTATTATTTTAAATAACGTTTAAGCTAGCGATAAAAGTGTTTTTCTTATACAAAACACCACCTGTAAATATTTATTTACAGGTGGTGTTTTTTATTTACACCACTATTGCAATAGGTCATCAAGACTTGTTATGTTTGTTGGCACAATGTTACTAATGGATATAGTGATAACGAAACAGGGATTGTGTTTCGCGCTAACGAATCAATGACAAGGATGCCACTATGCAAAAAGACCAACTCAATAACGTTCATATCGAAGATGAATCTGTTCTCATTACGCCAGCAAAGTTGAAACAAGACTTATCTGCCTCTAAACAAGCGTTGTCTTTTGTGGAGCAATCACGTCAAACCATCGCCGATATTATTCATAAGCGCGATCATCGTTTATTGGTCGTGTGTGGACCTTGTTCGATTCATGATGTTGAGCAAGCAAAAGCTTATGGGCAGAAGTTAAAGCAGTTGGCAGAAGAGCTTAGCGATCAACTCTATATTGTGATGCGAGTCTATTTTGAAAAACCACGCACTACAGTTGGATGGAAAGGCTTAATTAACGACCCGTACATTAATGGTTCATTTGCTGTTGAAGAAGGTTTGCATATTGGCCGTCAGCTATTAATTGACTTAGTTGAAGAGGGCATTCCTTTAGCGACCGAAGCACTTGATCCGATTAGTCCGCAATATTTAGGTGATTTATTTAGTTGGGCAGCCATTGGTGCACGTACGACGGAATCACAAACCCACCGTGAAATGGCAAGTGGGCTATCAATGCCAGTAGGCTTTAAAAATGGTACTGATGGTAGCCTGGCAACAGCGATTAATGCGATGCAAGCGGCAGCGTCAGGTCATAAATTTATGGGAATTAACCCTGATGGACAAGTTGCACTGCTAAATACGGAAGGTAACCCTGACGGTCATGTTATTTTACGTGGTGGTAAGCAAACTAATTACGATTCAGTGTCAGTTAGAGAGTGTGAAAACGAGATGGTCGGATCAGGTCTTTCACCAGCCTTAATGGTAGACTGTAGCCATGCTAATTCTCGTAAAGATTATCGTCGCCAACCTTTGGTAGCTGAAGATGTAATTCATCAGATCCGAGAAGGAAATCAGTCTATTATAGGGTTGATGATCGAAAGCCATCTTGATGAAGGGAACCAGAGTGCCGATCTTCCTCGAGATGAAATGAAGTACGGCGTATCGATAACTGATGCATGTATTAGTTGGGACACCACCGAGAAATTATTGCGTCAGGCACATAAGGAATTGGTGCCGTTCTTACAAGATCGAATTAAATAATTACGGATAAAAAGAAATCATGGTTGCTGAGTTAAGCAAATTAAGAGATCAAATTGATGATGTAGATCGTCAAATGGTTGAGTTATTGGCTCAACGACTCGCGTTAGTTGAGCAGGTCGGCGTCGTTAAAAGTCAGCATGGCTTACCGATCTATGCCCCAGATCGTGAAGCGGCAATGTTGGCATCTCGTCGCGAAGAGGCGGAACGTCAAGGGGTCCCTGCGGATCTTATCGAAGATGTACTTCGTCGAACGATGCGTGAATCTTATTCGAGTGAAAACGATTCTGGTTTTAAATGTTTAAATCCACAATTGCGACCAATTGTTATTGTTGGTGGCCATGGACAGTTAGGTAAATTGTTTTGTCGTCTGTTTGAACTGTCGGGTTACCAAGTTAAAACATTAGGTAGCCAAGATTGGGATCGTGCCGATGAAATATTGCATGATGCAGGTATGGTCGTTGTTTCTGTTCCTATCCATTTAACAGAGATGGTGATTGCGAAACTCGATAATTTACCTAAAGACTGTTTACTTGCTGACTTAACATCGATTAAAAGTGGTCCATTACAAGCGATGTTAGAAGTGCATAAAGGCCCTGTAGTTGGGTTACACCCAATGTTTGGTCCTGATATTCCAAGTCTGGCAAAGCAGGTGATTGTGTACTGTGATGGGCGAAATCCAGAAAGCTACCAATGGCTGTTGGAGCAGTTTCAAATTTGGGGCGCAACGCTAAATCGTATTAGTGCGATTGAGCACGATCAGGGGATGACTTTGATCCAAGCATTACGTCACTTTACGTCGTTTGTTTACGGTGTTCATCTTGCAGAAGAAGATCCTAAGCTAGAGCAGTTAATGTCGTTAAGCTCACCAATCTATCGCTTAGAACTCGCGATGGTTGGGCGTCTATTTGCTCAAGATGCGCAATTGTACGGTGACATTATTATGTCGGCACCACAGAATATTGCGATGATCAAACGTTTCCATCAGCGCTTTGGTGAAGCGATTGAAATGCTAGATGCCCAAGACAAAGATGCGTTTAAACAAGCCTTTGGTCAGGTATCAGGATGGTTTGGCGATTACGCTGAACATTTTTTAGCAGAGAGCCAGGGACTGCTTAGGCAGGCGAACGATTCAACTCACCGTAAATCGTAGTTAATTTTCTGATAGTTCAAAATAAAAGAGCCCGTTATGTCATTATTACTCGAAAGAGAATGTCATAACGGGTTTTTTGTTATTCGTACTTTTTTTAGTCGAGGAGCTCAACTTCTGTTGGCGCGACATTTTCACTTGGATAACAGCCTAATACTTTAATAAAGCGAGTTAGGCGGGTGAGTTCTTCTAGCGCTTGTTGCATCACGTCTGATTTAAGATTGACCTCAACATCCACATAGAACATTTCTTCCCATGGGTTGCCAATAACAGGGCGTGATTCCAGCTTACTCATATTGATATTAAGATTTCTCAGCACCAGTAAACATTCAACTAATGAACCTGCTTTTTGTGCTGTCGACATAATTAAAGTGGTTTTTGCTGGGATCAAGGATGTCACATCAACAGGTTTACGTGCTACGACAATAAAGCGGGTGAAGTTTTCTTGCTGATTGGCAATATCTGATTTAATGGAGGTTAAACCATACAATTCGCCGCTAGATGCATTACCAATAGCTGCAACATTCGGTTGTTTTAGCTCTGCAACTTGCTCCATCGCTTCAGCGGTACTTGAACAATATTCTTGTTTTATGCTCCCCATACTATGAAGGAACTCGCTACATTGTTGGTGTGGCTGTGGATGAGAATACAAGGTATCAATATGTTCAAGTTTCGTATCGACAGCTGTAAGTAGGCAATGTTCGATAGGTTGGGTTATCTCGCCCACAATAGAAAGACTTGTGTGTTGTAGTAAATCATACACTTCATTGATTGAGCCTGAGCTGGTATTTTCAATTGGTAAGACACCATAATCAGCATTACCTGTTTCTACAGTATTGAAAATATCGCGAAAAGTAGAACAACTCAGCTCAACTAGATCGGTTTGTTTACGGCTAAAATAATTTCGGCTAGCTAAGTAAGAGTATGAGCCTTTAGCACCAAGAAAAGCGACACGAGCAGTTGGATTCGCACTATCTGGGTTGGCGAGTTTTTGTAGGTAAGCCTGTTGAAATAATACGGAGTCTTCAATTATGGTATGGAAGATCTGCGTAACATATTGAGCATCTAATTGATGACGCTTGCCACTTTCTATCAGTTTTAAAAGTAATTCGTGTTCACGTGTTTGATCGCGTACAGGTTTTGCGGTGCTAATTTTACTTTTAGCCACCTCTAAACTAAGCGCTCTTCGCTCTGCCAGTAGTTCAAGTAAAGCGTTATCAATACGACTGACATTTTGACGAATGTCATCGAGAGAATAGCGAGTATCGGTCATTGGCGTCCCTATCTGATTTCCGAGTATAGCGATAGCTTATATCGTTGTTTACCTTTCATATCATGCTAATGTGAACTGATATGAAAGAGTTGATGAATAGATAAGCTTTGATGATATAAGCGAATTGGTCATTTTTTATCTTTAGCCACATTATGCAGCACACTATTTATTGTCAAGTAGATTAGTGGCTAGTGCTAAGAATGGAAATAATAAGGGAAGATCCCTATTGTTATGTTGAGATAATCAGAACAGTATTGCTTAAAACAAACAGCCCCGCATAAGCGGGGCTGTTTTAAAAATCCTTATGATATTCTAGTATGCGTCGTCTAACTCAACTTCATCTAGCTCTACTTCGTCTTCAGCCACTTCTGGCTTTTCACTATGGCTCGCACGACGAGCATTAGGTTTGTGAGCTTGTTTTTTCAACTGTCGGTCAAGCTTTTGGTAAAGCTCTGTAATCGCACCAAACAGGTCGTCATGCTCTGCAGAAGCAACGAGTTGTCCTCCAGCAATGTTTACTGCAGCCTCGACTTTAAATTGCTTGCTTGGCTCTTTGCTAATCACAACATGCTTTTTGATTAGCGGCACCTGAAGTTTTTCTAACTTATTGAACTTAAATTCAAAACGCTCACGGATAGCCGGGGTGATATCGATGTTTTTACCAGTGATTTCTAATGTCATAATTATCTTCCTCGTTTGCTACCCTTCGTTGGGTTGAATTCAGATTACTAAATCTAGAACTTAATAATGTGACCTGCGTCACATTATAGCCTTTAATAATTATCAGCAAAAAAATCTGTGATCATCTTGGGTTTGTAGCAAAAAAGTTTATAAAAAGTACTTGAGGTGAGAATAATATTTAAGGCAGTATGAAGGAAGGTGAAATGCTGGTGGCTAGTGCTAACTAGGGGTTTTATATAATAATTTTAATGCGATGAGTGTTTTTTAGTCATTGTAACTAGTCAGTGTAGCGATAAAAATCATTAATTAATGTTAAAATTTAAACACTATTTTAAATATAAAAAATGGCAGCTTATTTTTAAGCTGCCATTTTTTTATGAAATAAAGTGCACTACTGGTTAGTTGGCTGGGTTTAATTTCATTAATTTATCGGTGCGTTCAACTTCTTTTTGCAAGTTCAGCTTTTCATAAGCTGTTTTTTCCAGCGCTAATGATTGGCGTGCAGCTTCCGTATCAGGGTATAAACGTTGTACTTGCTGACAACGGTTAATTGCTGCAATCCATGCTCCACGACGAATATAGAAATCCGCAGTAGCTAAATCATAATTCGCTAAACGGTTTTTCAAAAAGATCATACGTGCTTTAGCATCTGCACCATATTCACTTTCAGGGTAACGCTCTAAAAGGTATTTAAAATCCTTGAAGGCTTGGCGTGATGGTGTTGGATCACGGTCAAATCGATTGATATTAAACATATCATGCATAAAGCTACGATCTTGAGCCATATGTGTTAAACCACTCATATACACAACCCAGTCAGCTTGTGGATTATCAGGGTTTAAACGTAAAAAGCGTTCAATCGTTGCTTCACCTAGTGCTAAATCATCACTTTTATAGTAAGCATAAATAAGATCTAGCTGTACTTGATCGGAATAAGCACCAAATGGGTAACGTGAATCTAGCGCTTCCAATTGTTCGATAGCCGATGTCCAATTTCCCTTTTGCAAAGCGGTCTGTGCTGATGCATATAAGTTTGATGGTGGCACATCTGGTATTACTTCTTCTTTACTCGAACAGCCTGAAAGAAGGGCTACGGCAAGAAGAGTCGTGATTGTCAGGCGTTTCATTGCGGCGTTAGTTTCCTTGATAAAAATTTTATTTTGCTCGATCCATTACGGTTAGAGCCGTTAACAGATACAATGACACTATATAGGTTACATCAAGCATAGTTTAAAGCTTGGTCCATTTTACGCAGCGTATGACAATTAGTCTCACGCTTTTTTAAAAAGTTCGCTATGGCACAGCAAATAGAATTGACAAACACAGTTGGTGAAAACCAATTAGGCATGCGCCTGGATCAGGTTATTGCTCAATTATATCCAGATTATTCGCGTTCGCGCATTAAAGATTGGATTTTAAACGGTATGGTTTCAGTGAATGGCGATGTCGTCAAGAAACCTCGTGAAAAAATGATGGGTGGCGAAGAGCTATTTATCCAAGCTGAGATCGAAGATGAAGTGCGTTGGGTTGCACAGGATATTCCTCTCGACATCGTTTACGAAGATGATGACATTCTTGTTATCAATAAACCTCGTGACTTTGTTGTTCACCCAGGCGCGGGTACGCCAGATGGTACGGTTCTGAATGCATTGCTGCATCATTGCCCATCTCTGGCTGAAGTTCCACGTGCGGGTATCGTTCACCGATTGGATAAAGATACTACCGGTTTAATGGTGGTTGCTAAAACGATTCAAGCACAAACGCGTTTAGTTCGTGCACTACAAAAGCGTAAGATTACGCGTGAGTATGAAGCGTTAGCTATCGGTCAGATGACAGGTGGTGGCACGATTGAAAAGCCAATTGGTCGCCACTCAACTAAGCGTATCTGTATGGCAGTACATGAAATGGGTAAAGATGCGATCACCCATTACCGTGTTGCTGAACGTTTCCGTGAACATACACGTATTGTATTACGTCTTGAAACGGGCCGTACGCACCAGATCCGTGTTCATATGTCATACATGAGCCACCCTTTAATTGGTGACGTGATTTATGGTGGTCGTCCTCGTCCGCCACGTGATGCATCTCCTGAATTTATTCAGGCACTGCGTGCGTTTGATCGACAAGCACTGCATGCACGTATGCTGCGATTAGATCACCCGATCACCGGTGAGAAGATGGAATGGCATGCACCGCTACCAATTGATATGGTGGCAATGATTGATATTTTGCGTAAAGACACGCAAGAAAATAACGAAGACGATTATTAATGAAAGTCATTATTCCTAACTGGCCAGCCTCGAAACATGTGCACGCGATAAGTACGACCCGTTTAGGTGGTGTTAGTGCAGCTCCATATCATGAATTGAATTTAGGGCTACATGTTGGGGATGATGAAGCTGTTGTTAATCAAAACCGTGAATTGTTGAAACAACATTGTGGTCTTGTGGATTCTCCTGCATGGTTGAATCAAATCCACAGTGCTGATGTGATTGAGCTTAATGCTGAACTTTCATCAGTACCAGATGCTGATGGTAGCTTTACTCGTTCTCCGGGATTAGCCTGTGCCATCATGACTGCTGACTGTTTACCTGTTTTATTTTGCGATAAGCAAGGAACAGAAGTTGCTGCGGTTCATGCCGGATGGCGAGGACTGGCTACAGGTGTGATTGAGCACGCAGTGGAAAAATTTCACTGTAACGCAGCCGATATTATGGCGTGGTTAGGTCCAGCTATTGGGCCTAACGCATTTGAGGTCGGTGGTGAAGTGCGAGAACAATTTATGGCTGCCGATCCGAATGCCGAATGTGCTTTTATTCCGCATGGTGAGAAATGGTTGGCTGATTTGTATTTACTAGCAAAGCAGCGTTTGAATCGATTAGGTATCACAGCTGTTTATGGTGGAGAGTATTGTACTTTTACTGATGAACAGCAGTTTTATTCCTATCGACGGCAAGCGGTAACAGGTCGTCAGGCCTCATTGATTTGGTTAGCGGATAACAAATAGCACGTAATTGGTTAACGTCGTTAATTATTGCTAAGCGAGTGATCTTCATAAAGATCGCTCGCTTTTTTTTTGCAGCATTATATTGCGATTTATAGAGTTGAAAAATACCTGTTAAGTATCCATATATATAGCATTAGTTTATTTATATTTATTGGGAGAACTTATGCGTCTTGACCGATTCACCAGCAAATTTCAATCGGCAATATCTGATGCTCAGTCGCTGGCTCTAGGACGAGACCATCAGTATATCGAGCCTGCACACCTTATGGTGGCTTTGCTTAATCAAGATGGTAGTACTGTGCGTCCGTTGCTCACCCTTTTGAACATCGATATTACCCAGTTACGTTCACGCTTAGCTGAACTATTAGATCGCATGCCTAAAGTAACAGGTATTGGTGGTGAAGTTCAGCTTTCACATGGTATGGGCGTACTGCTTAATATGTGCGATAAGTTGGCACAAAAGCGGAAAGATAAATTTATTTCTTCTGAGCTGTTTATTTTAGCGGCAGCTGAAGATAAAGGCCCATTGGGTGAGTTATTTAAAGAATTAGGTTTAACGGCGAAAAATATTGAACAAGCGATTGATCAAGTTCGTGGTGGACAAAAAGTCGATGATCCTAATGCTGAAGAAAATCGCCAAGCTCTAGAGAAGTACACGATCGATTTAACCGAACGTGCAGAGCAGGGCAAATTAGATCCTGTTATCGGTCGTGACGATGAAATTCGCCGTACTATTCAAGTATTGCAACGCCGTACCAAAAATAACCCAGTGATCATCGGTGAGCCAGGGGTTGGTAAAACAGCCATCGTTGAAGGATTAGCACAACGTATTGTTAACGGTGAAGTACCTGAAGGCTTGCGTGATAAGCGTGTCCTTTCTCTCGATATGGGCTCATTGATTGCGGGTGCAAAATTCCGTGGTGAATTTGAAGAGCGCTTAAAAGCGGTACTTAACGAATTATCGCAAGAAGATGGCCGTGTGATTTTGTTCATCGATGAAATTCACACTATGGTTGGTGCGGGTAAAGGCGAAGGCTCAATGGATGCCGGTAACATGCTAAAACCTGCATTGGCACGTGGTGAGCTTCATTGTGTCGGTGCTACAACATTAGATGAATACCGTCAGTATATTGAGAAAGATGCGGCACTTGAACGTCGTTTCCAAAAAGTGCTGGTGGATGAACCTAGTGTTGAAGATACCATTGCAATTCTTCGTGGTTTGAAAGAGCGTTACGAGCTTCATCACCATGTAGAAATTACCGATCCTGCGATTGTAGCAGCAGCAACATTGTCACATCGTTATATTTCAGATCGTCAGTTACCTGATAAAGCAATTGATCTTATTGATGAAGCGGCATCAAGCATTCGTATGCAGATTGATTCAAAGCCCGAATCATTAGATCGTCTTGAGCGTCGTATTATTCAGCTTAAGATTGAACAGCAAGCGCTAGAAAAAGAAGATGATGCCGCAAGTAATAAACGTCTCAGTGATTTGCTTGAAGAGCTAGATCTAAAAGAGCGCGAATATGCAGAGCTTGAAGAAGTGTGGAATGCTGAAAAAGCAGCACTGTCAGGTACTCAACATATTAAAGCAGAGCTTGAACAAGCACGTACTGATGTGGAAATTGCTCGCCGTGCTGGCGATTTAAACCGTATGTCAGAGTTACAATATGGTCGTATTCCTGAGTTAGAGAAGCAGCTAGATCTTGCCGCGCAAGCAGAAATGCAAGAAATGACCTTGTTGAAAAACAAAGTGACTGATACTGAAATTGCCGATGTTTTATCAAAAGCGACAGGTATTCCTGTATCAAAAATGCTTGAAGGTGAGCGTGATAAATTGCTTCGTATGGAAGACGAATTACACCATCGTGTCATTGGTCAAGATGAAGCGGTCGTTGCTGTTGCGAATGCTATTCGTCGTAGCCGTGCAGGTCTTGCTGATCCGCAACGTCCAATTGGCTCTTTCTTATTCTTAGGCCCAACAGGTGTAGGTAAAACAGAGCTCTGTAAATCACTGGCAAACTTTATGTTTGATAGTGAAGAAGCAATGGTTCGAATCGACATGTCCGAGTTTATGGAGAAGCACTCAGTCGCGCGTCTAGTGGGTGCGCCTCCAGGTTACGTCGGTTACGAAGAAGGTGGTTACCTAACAGAAGCGGTTCGTCGTCGTCCATATTCAGTAGTATTACTGGACGAAGTCGAAAAAGCACACCCTGATGTGTTCAATATCTTACTTCAAGTATTAGATGACGGTCGTTTAACTGATGGTCAAGGTCGAACAGTAGATTTCCGTAATACGGTGATCATCATGACATCGAACTTGGGCTCAGATCGTATTCAAGAGCATTTCGGAAACCTTGACTATGAGGGGATCAAAGCACTTGTAATGGAAGTTGTTGGACAACACTTCCGCCCTGAGTTTATTAACCGTGTTGATGAAACCGTTGTGTTCCATCCACTGGGTAAAGAAAATATCAAGAATATTGCAAGTATTCAGCTTGAGCGATTGAAAAAACGCCTTGCTGAAAAAGACTTCCGTCTAGATGTTGAAGACAGTGCGTTAGATATGATTGCTGAAGCTGGATTTGATCCTGTTTATGGTGCGCGTCCATTGAAACGTGCGATACAGCAATATATTGAAAACCCATTAGCGCAAGACTTGTTATCAGGTAAATTTGTTCCGGGTAAAGTGATAACACTGTCTGTGAAAGATGATGTAATTGTTGCTGAGCAAATTTAATTCCTTCATTTAATCACTATGACTAAACGCCCCACATTGAAGTGGGGCGTTTTTTATCTAATGAAAAGAGTATCTTTAGGTGGATTCTTGATCATTACAAGATGAATTGTTTAAGGATTGTTCAAACGCGCATTTTTCTTTAAAAAAGGGCTTGTCAGCAAAAAATCTCTCCCTATAATGCGACCTCACTGACACGGAGCAAGCCATTGGCTAGCAACCAAATCAGTATTGTTCTTTAACAATTTGACCATGCAATCTGTGTGGGCACTCGTTGAAAAGTTAAGTCGAAAGATTTATCAATGATACTAGTGACCAATACAAATAACTTCGGTTATTTGGCACAGTCAAT
>NZ_PYNV01000031.1:0-25695 GCF_003026095.1 Photobacterium sp. GB-72
TGAAGACACGCACGTTACCCGTGTTGCAATTTCTTTGGTTGATATTGCAACATGTGTTACCAAAAGGGTTTCGACGAATACGTGATTATGGTCTGCTGCGGGGTCATGAAAAGAAGCTGCTTCAAGCGATCCAATTTATGTTCATGTTAGCTGGGTAACTGACGTTGCCCTCACCGAATAAAACGGTACGTATAAAAGCCCAACCCTTTTGCCTCTGCTGCCAAGATGTCATGCAATTAACGGGAATATTTCGACCCAGATAATCGACGTTAAATAATAAGGATAATGGCTTTAACGCTTCAGAATTAAAGAGGGTTTTATTATAAATCAGGGTATTAATATTATTGGTTCACACCAAGGATAACGCTCGACTTCTTTTTGGCATTCCCCTTCATGATATTTCCATTATTTACTTATAATAAGGTTGCTTGGGCTTGTCCAACACTTCGGATAGATGTCGGCTTCGCGACACATATCCTTATCTGTTATGCATTACAGCCCACCAGCTAAATCCAAGTAGTTTCCTGTGGAAAATGATGATTTGTCTGAGGCTAACCAATAAATGGCTTCTGCAACCTCACTTGGTTTCCCACCTCTTTGAAGCGGAATTATACTTTTTAACCTTTCGATCCTCTCTGGCTCTCCACCATCAGCATGCATTTCAGTATGAATCAACCCAGGACGAACACAATTTACTCGGATACCTTCAGATGCAACTTCCAATGATAAACCTTTCGTTAGAGTATCAATTGCTCCTTTCGATGCTGCATAATCAATATATTCGTTTGGTGAACCTGAACGAGCAGCACCAGAAGAAACATTAACAATTACGCCACCAAAACCACCATTTCGTGTCGACATTCGCTTTACTGCTTCTCGACAGCATAGAAAATAACTTGTGACATTATTAGTAAGTATTGAGTTGATTCGTTCGGCACTCATATCTTCTAAGCGTGATTGCTTTTTTAAGATCCCTGCATTGTTAACAAGAATTGATATTGCACCTAATTCGCGGTCAACAGTGGAAAACATTCGGATCACATCATCTTCGCAAGAAACATCAGCTTGAACAGTAATGCACTTTCCACCCTCAGCCATTATTGATTGAGCTAATTTATTCGCTGAGTCTGAATTGGATTTATAATTGATGCATACAGCGTAGCCTTCTTTCGCAAAAAGGTGAGCCGTAGCCGCTCCAATTCCTCGCCCGCCACCTGTAATAATTGCCACTTTTTGAATACTCATAAATCAATCCTTATATTCTGAGTTAAGGGAATGCATAACGCTCGATTAACGGGTTAAAAATAGTGGGCTAAAATTGAGCGAAGCGAAGAGCCCACTGCTTTTAATCCCTGTCTAATTGCTTGTTGAACGAAGCCGCTTCGCGGCAGAGTGAAAGCCCATAAGCTCGACTACGGTAAATATACCTTTAAAAAAGGAGTATTTATCATGAATAAAGCACAGCAACATCGTTCAGATTATCTTTATGAACAACACCTTACCCATCTCACCTTGCAAGGTAAACGTCCCGCTACGATTGATGCTTATAGTCGCGCTCTACGTCGCATTACCCATCAACTGGATAAATCACCAGACACATTAATTACCGACGTTAGATAATAAGGATAATGGCTTTCACGCTGCAGAAATAAAGAGGATTTTATTATAAATCAGAGTGTTAAAGTTATTGGTTCACACCAAGGATAACGCTCGACTGCTTTTTGGCATCCCCCTTCATGCTATTTCCAATATTTACTTGTATAAAGTGGCTTGGGTTTGTCCAACACTTCGGATAGGTGCCGGCTACGCGACACATATCCTTATTTGTTATAGCGGTTTTACAACACCTACAAAACTTGTCGATGTTTCAGTCAAAGGCGTCTTTTTCCAATCCGCGTAGTATTCCACTAGCCGCAAGCCATTACATTCTAAGCGCTTAACTATCTCGTCAAATGAACGATATTTTAGCTCGATATAACTATGATATTGCTCACCATTTTCATATTCTCTTCTTACATGGTGCAACATCGTATTATTTAATTGTGGGTGCCTGCTGTCCAAACCGTAGACTTCGACGTTTTCACCTGTTGGACTTTTGTAAGAAGACCAATGTTCGTAACCATTTGTTGTTTCGAAATGTTGAGGACATGGAAGCCGAGAGTCAAATACAAAAAGGCTGTTAGCATGCATATGACTCTTAATGTTCTTTAGCATCAATGAAAAGTCTACGTCTGAAATAAACGCTTGGAAGGCATTACCCGTCATAGCAATTAGATCAAAAACGGTTTCTAAGTTGAAATGTGCTGCGTCCATTTCGTAAAACGTAATATCGCTAATGCTTGACGACTTGTACTTAGCAAAATCAATCATTGAACGAGAAAAATCAATACCCACCACATGGGATAAATTCCTTGTTAATGGGATTGTAACTAGACCAGTTCCGCAGCAGACATCTAGCAACGATGAAACCTTTTGATGAAATATAAGGTCTTGAAAGAACGACAGTTCACCTACATACGAATTACCATACTGCGCGTCGTATTCCTCGCCTGACCAAAACTCACTTTTACTCTGTTTCAACGACTCTTCTCCTTGAGCATGAATGCGCTATAACAGTATATTAATAAGCATTCTTACTTTATACGCTTTATTAATACAGCAAATATTCAACATTCTAATAAATAAAAACATTTATTTTCATTACCTTGGTCGCAAAAAAACACCCTCAATTGATTAATTACTCATGATAAAAGTAAGAACTGTTTAAACCGTCGGATTAAAAACACAGCTATGAATATTACATCATATATATCAATATCTTATAAATAGAAGCTGAGATAATTAAGCATTTTTTCTTATTTAAAACGAAGTCTAAGCATCAAAATTTACGATTTGCATTATAACTGGACAAATAAACAGGTTTATTCATTAGCAGAAATCAAAAATATCTCGCCTAAATTGATATAGGAATAACACGAGTACTAAAAGAAAGAGAATGGAGATAAGAGAGATGGAGACAAAGCCGGGTTTCATCTCCATGTTTAGGCATTATTGCGGCTTGTGGTGATGATAAAACACAGCTTCAAGCCATCCAATTTATGTTCATGTTAGCAGGGTAACTGACGTTGCCCTCACCGAATAAAACGGTACGTATAAAAGCCCAACCCTTTTGCCCCTGCTGCCAACATGTCATGCAATTAACGGGAATATTTCGACCCAGATAACCGACGTTCAATAATAAGGATAATGGCTTTCACGCTACAGAATTAAAGAGGATTTTATTATAAATCAGGGTATTAATATTATTGGTTCACACCAAGGATAACGCTCGACTTCTTTTTGGCATCACCCTTCATGATATTTCCAATATTTACTTATATAAGGAGGCTTGGGCTTGTCCAACACTTCGATAGGTGTCGGCTACGCGACACATATCCTTATTTGTTATGTGTGGGCTGACTGATACACGTTATTTTCTATTGAAGCCCCTGCAAACTCAAAGGTTAGAAGCCCTATTCGACTCAACCCCAGATGCTCATAAAATCCATTGGATTCATTTTCAACCCAAGTGTAAAGCCAGTATTTATTACCCAACTGATTTTCGACTTCATTCAAGAGCTTTCGACCTAACCCTTTCCCTTTAAAAGTGATATCGACATATAGTTTTTCGACTTCAAAGCCATTACTGGACGTTTGATAATGCGATTCAAGATTAACCATTATATAGCCTTGAATAACTCCCTGTTCTTCACTTACAAACACACGATATTTAATCGTATCCAATATTTCTAAGAAGTAGGTTGTAGTGAAAGTAGACAAGACATACTCAGCGTATTCAGTTTTGATACCTTCTCGAGCATATGTGTCTAGCCAGACTTTAATGGACAATGCCGCTAATTTTACGCAATCGTCTTTTGTCGCTTCCCTAACCATTTCCCCTCCAAACACATAACAGTATATTAATAAGCATTCTTACTTTCGCGCAAAAACACACGCAAATAAACTTATCATACTAGATATAATCTATATTTATCATTAAGTTAATAACAATTTTTCACGCCTGACGTTCAATGAGAGAATGTGATAAATAAAAAATGTATTTAATCAGTCTTATTAAAAACAGAACTCAAACGATAAAATCACCACGTTTCATTATAACTGTTGATATACACAGTAAATAAAACTAATCCAAAATTACGTTAATGCGATATGAATGAGTATTTGATCTGAATGATAATGGGGCAAATATAAGTTAGCCTAGTAGCTAACTCATATGTGATCACCAAGCGATTCTGTCAGATTAGGAATGGTATTTTGATTTCTTGACCGTTTGTTAGTCGTACATTGCCAAACGGAAATACGGACGCTGACCATCCATCCGTTCAACTTCTGCGCCTAGCTTCTTATAGAAATTATGGGCTTTGGTGTTGTAGGGGCTAGCTGTCCATGAAATGTGAGAAGCTAACGACTTTCCTGCTTCAATTTTCAAAGCATGCATAAGTTCGGCACCATATCCCTTTGACCTATGCCGACCAACAACTAGCAAGTCATCAAGCCAAATAGATGGCTGACCTCGGAAGGAAGAATAGCGATAATGAAATAAGGCGAAACCCAGAACTTTGCCGTCGACTTCCAATAGCAAAGCGTGAGCAAACGGAACGTCGCCAAATAAGGTTCGTTCAATCTTGCCTTTATTTGTGGAGATTTCGCCGTTGAACCCTTTCATACTTCGGTCAAACTCAGCTTTATACCCAATAAGTTCTAGCAACTTACCGGAGTCTTGTTTGTTCGCTTTCCTTACGTTCACTCTGTTCTCCATAACTCAAATTTCGGGTTATCGGCTAACGCTTCTATACGGCTTTTAGCCGCTTTTAAAACACCTATCATGCAGCCTTTTCGATTACAGTTAAATTTTCCATCAATAAGTTAATGAAAGGTGATGAATATTAGATTGTATAAGGACACATATTTTTAAAACTTACTTCGAAACTCCCTCGGATAACTAAAGGTAACGGAAACTTTACGATAGTGTTTGCCAATTACCCCAAGAGAATTAGAATAGCGCGCATATTCACTGGGAGAATAAGATGCACAACCAACACCGCACCGCTCAACAGCTGCCCTTATTTACGCTTATAACGCTATACATCATTATCTTTCTTGGATCTGCCGGATTTTTTATTACGATCCCTGCATACGTCAGCTTATTTTTAACTGATCATTCGTTGGAATTTGCCAAGAGTATGCCAATTGAACAACGTCGTATGTTGTTTGGTACAGTAATGTCTGCCGCCCCATTTATTTCGATGTTCTTTACCCCTTTTATTGCGCGTTTTGCCGATAAGTTCAGTCGTAAGACCGTGATTGCCATTTGTTTGATGATTGCAGCTATTGGTTTCGCCTTACCGATTTATGCGATTGTGGTGAGCTCGGTGATCATTTTATTTGTCGGTAATATGATCAACAGCTTAGGCTCGGCAAGCCAACCTATTGCACAAGCGATTTTGGCTGATAACAGCAAAGGGAAAAACAAAGCAACATTGATGAGTTTAGTTGCTGTTGTTATGACAGCAGCCATGTCATTTGGCCCAGCACTTGGCAGTAAATTATCATCTAGTTATGGCGCTCAAGCACCATTTTATGCCTGCCTCGTCATTGCACTTATTAGTTTAATCTTGATGTTTGTGGTGCGTTTACCTGTTCAACACATTGTAAAAACAGAAAACCCTTTCTCGTTTGTAAAGCCGTTAAAACGTAGTCAAAAAGGCTTAATGAACTGTTTGTTTATCGTTTTTATTTGCCAATTTAGCTGGAGCCTCTATTTCCAAAACATTGCGTTTATCTTCCCGCAGAAATGGAATATTTCGGTAGAAAGTGCGTTCTACCAATACTTTATGATGGGAATTGGTGTCGTAATGATCCTTTCACTATTACTATTGCCACGTCTGATCTTATCGCGTTTTTCAGTTAATTCGGCACTACGTACAACAACAGCATTATCTGCCATTGGCATGTTATTACTTGCGATCACTCCAACCCCGACCTCTCATGTGGTTGCGATGATCTTTGCTGCATCCATGGTTGCGTTATGTTTTCCTCTTTACATCACTGCCCTTTCAGATCGCGCGAGTGATATCGATCAAGGTTGGGCTATGGCGCTTTCTAGTGCAATGGTTGGCTTGGCGTGGACATTAACTGGTTATTTGACTGCTATGATGGTCAATGTGCACTTATTATTGCCAACGGGGATTGCTGTCATCGGCTATCTTGCCGCAATGGTGGTGGTACCAACGAAGAGCACGAATAAAAACACACAATCAGATTTGGAAGCAGCATGACACAAACGAAAACCCCTTTCGAAAATGTACTCAGTGCACATGAGTTTCATCCTGTGATACCCAAAGAATTACAATTCGGTACAGGATACGTTGTCGATTTAACACCAAGTAGTCATTTATGGCAGCAAGTCACTGACGAGCATACTTTCGCTGATGAAATCGTAAAACAAGCCATTGCCACCAATGCACAAATAGTCATTGGTCGATATGCTGAACACCGCTTGATTTATCAAGATAAAGAGAACTTTACCGACTCTCCTAATCGCACTGTTCACATGGCGATTGATTTAGGCGTACCTGCTGGCGTTCCTGTTTATGCCCCACTTGATGGGGAAATTTATGGTATCGCAAATCATGCAGCAAACGGTGACTATGGCCCTACTGTTATTTTAAAACACGCGCTCGATGGGCATGTTTTTTATACTCTTTACGGACATACAGCGACAGAGTATTTATCGCAATTAACTGTTGGTCAGCATATTAGTCGAGGCCAACAATTTACTGCTGTGGGTAACACGGAAGAAAATGGGGGTTGGGCGCCCCATCTGCATTTTCAAATCATCAAAAATATGGGTGATTACAGTAATGATTATCCTGGTGTGATTGATCCTGAGCAGTTTGATTTTTACCAAGATAATTGCCCGAATCCTAATTTAATCCTAAAACGTAGCGATTTAGATTAATCGGCATACATAAAAGCGCCTATTAGCCTTCAAGCCAATAGGCGCTTTTTATTTACGCTTTTGCCAACACGACAGAATTATCATTCCACCAGCGTTGTACAGACATATTAAGTAATGCCATCGTTGTAAGTACACATGCCATCACCCATTCAACACTGGCTAAATGACTCACAATAAAGGTTAACGTAAAGATCCCAACCATTTGTAATGAGCCAAACAACGCTCCCGTTTGTCCTTTATGCTTAGGGAATAAATACAGCGCACTGACTGCCACGACAGAGGTGGTTAAACCCGCGCCAAAACAATAGATACCCATGCCGATAATGATCGTCGCCATGCTGTGAAATACCACATTCGATAATATCGTCAACCCACCAAGCAACATAATAAAACTTGCTGCTTTAATGATTCGCCCTTCTGTCGCGGTATATTTTAGAAAACGAATATAAAAAATACGCGCACACAAACTACAACCAATAAGCAACAATGAAGACATACCAAAATATTGTACAGGTAAATGGTATTGTTCATTCGCAATAAACGCCCCCATCAAATAAAACACCAGCGCACCACCATTCGCCATCACCATCATGATTAAATAGCGTAAGAACTGCGGATTAGTTGCAATCATGGAGTAATCACGAGCAACAACCCTTGGTTTTGTCGCATGAATATTCTTTTCTAAGTGGGTTTCTTTTAAACCTAAGGCAATAACTACAAATAGCAGTACTGCTAACCCCAACATAAACCAGAAGCTACTATGCCAGCCAAAATGGCTTTCTAAATAACCACCAATAGCCGGTGTAGAGGCGGGTAAACACATAAATAAAATACTAAACCATGACATCACATCCACCAACTGCTCTTTAGTTAATGAGTCTTGCATTATGGTTCGGCATAATAAAAACAACGCCCCAACACCCATACCTTGTACGGCACGTCCAATAATTAAACCTGATAGTTGATCAGCGTGTAAACAAAGCGCTGAGCCGATGATAAATATCACCGCACCTAATATCGCGATAGGACGACGACCGAAGCGTTCTGCGACAGCGCCGCACACTAATTGGCTCAAACCTAACGCAATAAAAAACGCACTCACCGTTTGCTGTACTGCTGTCGATGACACATTCAATGCCTCAGACATTACAGGTAAGCTAGGTGCATACATATCAGAGGCAAAGAAATAGCTACACGCCATTAATAAACTGATAGAAAGTAAACGTAGTAAAGACATGACAACAATCTCCTTAGTTGATGTCTTTAGCTTAAAGAAATACGTTTACTCTTGTTGTTGAACTGACGTCAACGAGTTGTGATTTTTCGCCAACTTCTGGCTAGCTTTGTGTTGTTTGAAGCGATTAAAGGCATGGGAAAAGGCAGACAAGCTGTTATAGCCTAGATCTAATGCAATATCTGTATGTGCGACACCCGCCCTACTCAATTGCCATGCTTTTTCCATCACCAGTTGTTGTCTTATTTCACGGAACGGCTTATCAAACGTGCTGATAAATAAACGGTTGAGGGTACGAGAAGATGCACCGCAATGCTCGGCAAAACGGTCTAAAGAGAGTTTGATATCTGGTTGTAATGTTAAAGTCTCAATGATCGGCAATAGCCGTTTATCAATCTCATCGTTACTTTGATAGGCATCGTTTTGGTAGCTTTGCTTCTTAAGTTGATCGAGAAATACCGCTAAGTAATGGTGTTGAACATCGCTATTACTGTCAGTGTCGTACTCACAATCATTACCTTGCGACTCAATTTCGGCCATCACCTGTACCATTAAGCGATTGGTCGAAATAATCCCCATCTCGTCATGGAAATATGGAACAGCGTCTGGAGATGCATGAATAATGCTTAAACAGGAATCTTTTAGCACTTTCAAATGATGCCGATGATTAAGGGGCACCCAAATAAGTTGTCCACTAACAGCCAGTATGCTTTTATCCTCAGTTCTAGCAATACCGCAACCTTGGTGGATATAAAAAAGTTGTACAAAATCGTCGTGAGAATGCGGTGCTTTTTCTTCTGTTGGGGCATAACGTTTTATCGAATGAAGTAACCGCATTGCTTTCCTTTAAGAGTAACCCAATAAATTCAACCCGTATTATGGCTTAGCTGACTTCATACTGTCTAACCAACCATAAACAGCCTCTAATGTTTCAGAAGATGGCATCCTATTATTACGGGCTTGGATTTGATCCACTGTATATGTCCCACTAACTCGTCCATTAACGAAATAATGCCGTTTTAAACCAATGGTAACACGCTCTGGCATGAACATTTTATACACCAAATATTCGCCTTTAATGATCCGGTTGTGGTAAATCGCCACACAGTGATTTTGTTCAATCCCCTCTTGTTCAAGTTCTTGATAATCGCGAATAGGCACAATGTTGTTATTACCTTCAAAAGGGATCACGTAAGGCTTATTGGAATTAGCATCGGGCACAAAATTGATACTGTGTTGCGCCACCACCCACCTGTCGTGTAACGCTCGTAACTCTTCATAAGAAGTCACTGCATGAATACGCTTGATTGAATCAACATCTAATACGCGATAAGCAAGCTGGAAAACGTCAGATAAAATTTGATTAATTTGAAAACGTTCACGCTGATTGGTTTGCGCTATATGCCGTCCAAGCGGCGTACCTGTTAACGTTGGCCATTGCAGATAGATCTGCAAGGTTAAGTTAGTGATCGTTTTATAATGTTTAAACAGTTGAAACGACATCAATTCAGGATCGAGCAAGCGGTGAATAATAATCACAATCGAACGGGTTGAAAAATCACTCTCAATCCGATCAAGAAAACGCAATGCTGAACGACTCGAAGCTAAGCCAAGTTGAGTAAGGATTTCACGTTGACCTAATTCGCACAGTGCTAACACTTCATCTTGATCTAACGGATATTGTTCGCATACCAAATACAATAAGGTAGGACGTTGGAGTAATAGCTCTCGGGCTTTCTGACTCAATGCTGCAATCTTGAGCATGTACACCCCAAATTCAGCATAGCCTCGGGCTTTTTCAACTAAACCAGTAGGAATGCTATCTACCCATGCTTTCCCCCCTTCTAATGATTCGATGTGCTCAATATAGAATGAACAGCTCCCCTCTAACGGTTCCCGGTGCCCATCTGGGTATGCTCGATACATAGCAAGACAGTCATGCCAGTCATAGAACTCAAGCTGAAAAGGAAAAAAGGTTAAGGCTTCATCAAATGATAAAACTAACGGCGCTGAGTGATGAAACTCTTCGCGCTCAGCACAACAAGCAAGCATAAATATCCATATATGTCTGTTAGCCTTGAATAATGATTATCGTTATCTGCTCAATGTGTCTTGATATGAAAAACAATAATAACTGATAAATATATCATGCCTTAGCGAGATGAAGATTCAACTGCAAAACGACAAGGATGAGAACCTAGTACGGAAAATATATTAAATAATATGAAGGCGTTATTTATGTTCACCAATGGTAATTCTTTCGCAAAAATCAGGTCAAGGATGGCGTCAATTCAAACGATTATTTAAGTAGCTTACCTTGTATGAATAACGTTTTTATTTTTTTGCTCGTCACAGTTAAGACCAAATAAAGCAGACAGTTTAAGAACATCGAAAATTGTTACTTATACTCTGTAATAAAATTAGAGGGTGTAACGCCAGCCTTATCATGAAAAAAACGAATAAAAGCACTATCACTTGAAAAATCTAGCCGATGAGCAATATCTGTCACTCGCCAATTTGATGACAGCAATTCAATAGCGGCTAATAAACGCCACTGTTGGCGCCAACTTTGATATGGCATACCCACTTCTTTATTAAAAATACGGGTGATGGTTTTTGCACTCGCTCCTACGATAAGGCTAAGTTCTGCTAATGATGGAGCAACAAACCCCTCATCATCAATATCAGCTAACCATGAGGATAAACGAGGATCTGCTGGAATAGGTAAATTCAAGTGACTATCTTTCGCAAGGTTGAGCTCTTCAATTAAGAGGTTCACCGAATTAACTTGCTCATTATTGGGTTTATCAAACGCCCAAAACGCCATACGCTCCATTAATGCCGACATTAAAGGATTAATATCAAATATTTTTAGTTCTCTCGGCAATTGTGGTTGTAAATCTTGGTCAAAATACAAAGAACGGTATTGCGTAACATTGGATGTTTGTGCTTTGTGCTCTATTCCTGCTGGGATCCAAGCAGCACGCATTGGCGGCAACACACACTTGACACCATCTAAACTAATGACCATGCAACCATGATGAGAAAACAATAACTGATCTTTGCTATGAGTGTGATAACCAGAATCATGCTCTGCTAAATCAGCAGCAAGCCCAACAACAAGACCATGATAATCATCAGCACAAAACTGATCTTCCATTCGAATATAAGCCATATTAGCAGCTCCTTTCTGCAACTTGTCCTTAAAGTGACATTTGTTGTTCTTATATTAATATTACACCACCCATGAACACTATATACTTCTCATCATTGAAATAACAGTCTCGCACTTCACGAATTAGCGATGGCAGTAATACGTATCATCCACTGAACAATATCGGTTTTTAGCCTTTCGTCGGTGGATGATCAAGCGTCAAAGAGGAAGTCATGAATAAAAAAACAATCTCGACATTATTAGCGATTTCGCTATTAATGTTTCCACAGCTCATAGAGACGATGTATAGCCCAGCGCTAACATCGATTAAGAATCACTTTTCAGTAACCACCTCAGATGCAGCTCAAGCGCTATCGATCTTTTTTATGGTCTTTGCCGTTGGCGTCGTATTCTGGGGAACCATGTGTGATGTGATTGGACGTCGTTTATCAACCCTATTAGGTATAGCAATTTGTATTGCTGCCGCACTATTTTGTTACTTTGCACCAACATTTCAGGGGTTACTTTACGGTTTTGGTGCGTGTGCTTTTGGTGCAGCTGTTGGCTCTGTATGTACCCAAACCATTTTACGAGATAGCTTTGAAGGCGCGAGTTTAGCAAGAATCTTCTCTATTGCGTCAACAAGTATTGGTCTTAGCCCTGTGATTGGTATGTTACTTGGTAGCTGGTTGACGGCTCACGGTGGCTATACTTGGGTTTTCGCAGCGATGGTGATCATGTTATCACTACTATTACTTTGGGGTGGCTTTGCATTACCAGAGACAAAACCAAACCACATTAAACGTGATAGCTTGTTTTTAGTGGCAAATAAAATGCTCCGTGACAGCCATATTTGGTATATCGTATTAATGATAGGGCTGGCAAATATTGCCCTGTTCTCTTACTACAGCATTGCACCATTTATGTTTGAACACTTAGGGGCTAGCGTTAAGTTTTTTGGTAATACGAGCTTTGTTTTAGCTGCTGGCTCAATTTTAGGTTCACTACTTAATATTCGTTTGATACGCCTACATATTCGCGGTGAACTCATCGTAATGTTATCGACATTAATGATGCTGACAGCTGGTTTAGGTGTTTACTTACTACAAGAAACTGTTTGGTTCTTCATTCCAATGGCATTGGTATCACTGTCATTTGGTTTAACATTACCTAACTTGTTAAGTACTGCTTTAATCAATTACCGAAACCACCTAGGAACAGCGGGTGCATTACTTGGCTTGTTCTATTACTTAATCATCGGTTTTGGCCTAGATCATGTCGCACATGTTGGCAATCTAGCATTAACATTACTTGTTTGTGGTGGTGGTTCATTTGTACTTGTACTATTAAAATTGATCACGGCAAAAGCCAATAAACAAACCAGTGAAAACGCAACAGCAAGTTAATCGACAAGTAAGTTGAAACTCACCGTAAAGTTAACTTCTATTAATAAAAAAGCCGCATAAGGTCATCTTTTTAAAAGAGTCTTATGCGGCTTTTCTTTTTTTCTGTAAGCGATTAATTCGTCACAGTGGGTAATTCAGGTAAATGTGTACCAGCATTATCAGGATGAATCACATACTCACCGTGGAATTTCACTTTAGATTTGTAGTCGGTGATCTTAAACAGCAAAATACCTTGTTGGTAGGCCAAATCGATAAATTGCTGCGCATTACCACGAATATAAAAAGAAAGGGGTTTTATTAATGTACCCTGCTCATTCATCGCAGACTTGTATTGCGCAGCACACACCACTAATGATGCTTGACCATCGGTATGATGAGACACTTTGCGGTTCACTTCATACTCGTTAGTCACTAACCAATCTGCGGCTTCTACAACACGATAGAAATCATCTATTAGCTCAGCGGTAATAACCGTTGAATGACCATCAGCATCATTTAACGCACTAAGGGTATTTTTAATACGCTCAAATTGTACTTTAAGCTGCGCATTTTTGCCCATTGTGCGAGATTGTTTCTGCCATTGCAGTAATGTCTTAGACACACAGTGATCAAAACATTGTTGTTTGATCATCTTCGTCACCCACGCGCTTAAAAAAACCGTCTCACTGACCGGGTTTTTCTGGGTTTTACCAGACTCTTGCGCAGTAACCAGAGTTGATAACCCTTCCGTTACCACATGTAGAATTTCGTTATAAAAAGAAGTCATAATTTTAGAAAATCAAAAATAAATACGGCTAAAAACAAGCTTACGAATGTTTAACCAAGAACCAAGGTTCCTGTTAGAAATTTCCACTTATCGTACGCTACTGTCAGGTGAGATAGGTGCCAATGATAACGAGTTATACCCTAATAAAAAAGCAGCAATGTATTGAAAATATTAGCTGGTTTTATCTATCAATTAAGATGGAATTAACCAACCAACACAGAATATAAATCTAAAAATAAACCTCATCAATACAATTAACTCGGCTGATTATAATAAATACAAATTTAAAATTGCAATATAACATTACTTTTAAAGAAAAATGCTTTGTGACACTCATTCAGGTGGTGAATATATATTTGTGAATAATCACTGTGAACGTTATCAATTAACAAGGAATAAGGTTTATAGATGAAATACACTCTTTTAGCCGCTTTAATTGCTGCCACATCACTAACCGCATGTAACAGCAGTAGCAACTCTTCGGATGACTATAATGGATATGTTGCTCAGGAACCAAAACCTGCAAAGATTACAGAGTTTCGTAATGTGGTATATGCGAGCTACATGAAAAATGCCAATGATCAGTGGTTTGATAATCCGCATTCAAATGAAATCAGTGATCTGAATATTGCCTTCATGAACCCTAGCGCCAATATGGATAAAGAAGGGATATATCACCCTGATGGACACGTTGCTCCCCTATCTACCGATAAAATAAATAAGCTTACTTCCACTATTCAAAAATTTAGAGAACAAAACCCTGATGGAAGAGTATTTATTTCCTTTGGTGGCTGGCGAGATAGCGAGAAAAATGAAAGTGACGATAACATCATTGGTCGTGACATCGTTTACGAAAAAATAGCCGCATCGCCAGAATATCGAGAAAACCTAATCAACGACATGATGGATGTTGTAAATACCTACGGTTTTGACGGTATTGATCTTGATTGGGAGTACCCTCAAGTGGGTGATGGTGCAAATCAATATGCTGATTTTGTTAACCGATTAGCAGATAGGCTTCATGCTGAAGGTAAGTATTTCACCGCAGCGATCATTGGTAGTAAAGATAAACCTAATGACGATGGAAAAGGTGCTGGCTATCTCGATGTTGCATTAAATGCCTTTGATACGGTTCATTTAATGACTTATGACATGCAAAATGAAGATCACTCAAGCTATAAAGATTCAGTCAATGCTTTAAATTACTGGTTAATAGAGCGCCACTTAGATCCGCAACGTATTACATTAGGATTACCTGCCTACCCTCGCCATGCCCCCACTTACGGTGTATTAGTTAAGGAAGATAAACATTACGCTTGCCGAGATACTGTAACAAAGAATAACACGACACATTATTATAACGGGTTACCCACGATCCGCTCAAAAGTCCATTTAGCTAAAGACGACTATCATTTAGGTGGGGTCATGTTATGGGAATTGCCTTGTGATGATATTAATCCACAAGATAAAGATCTTTCTATTATAGAAACCATCAATGCCACCATTAAACAGGACACTTCTTATCGCAATATTTGCGATACACATAAAAACGAAACTGGTTGGATTGTTTACCGTGAAGATGATCCAATGAAGCATTACGATTGGTAAATTAAAACAGTGTTTAAAGTTACTATTTACCTTCGATAATCACAAAAAAGTACGCCAGAGAGTCTTCTCTGGCGTACTTTTTTCAGCGACATCTGTAAAAATAAAATGCTTTATGCGTCTTTTGCTAAGAACCAGTAAAAACCCGCAGACAATACTGCACAAACAGCCATCGTTCCTGCCATTGGCCATGCCGTACTGTCTGGCATTAACGCAACAATACTACCGACAATAGATGCAACACCAAAACGGAATGTGCCGCCTAATGAAGAAGCAGTACCAGCCATTTGAGGATAACGTGCAAGTAAACAAGCCATTGAGTTACTACCAATAATCGATAGCACACCAACAAATAGCATAACAGGGATAACAACGCCCCAGAGTCCAAAATCTAGCCACTGACCAATAACAATTAACGCACCGGCAAACAGCTGAATAACTAATCCAAGGCGTAACATCCAATGGGTGCCTTTTTTCCTTACAAAACGCCCATTTATACTGGTCATTAGGATTAAGCAAATGATATTTAAACCAAAGTAAAAGCCAAAGTTTTCAACACTTACACCATAAAGATCAATGTAAACAAACGACCCCGCCGTTAAGAAAGTGAACATGCCTGAAAATGAAAAGCCGCTACACAGTATCAAGCCGAGAACCACAGGATTAGACAGTAGTTTTATATAATTGCGGATAATAGATAAAAAGTGGAAAGGTATACGTTTTTCTTTTGGTAATGTTTCTTTAATTTTAAAAAC
This sequence comes from Photobacterium sp. GB-72, assembly GCF_003026095.1. NCBI lineage: Bacteria > Pseudomonadati > Pseudomonadota > Gammaproteobacteria > Vibrionales > Vibrionaceae > Photobacterium > Photobacterium sp. GB-72. The sequence goes on from NZ_PYNV01000031.1 coordinate 15,942, forward strand.
AATAGAAAGTAAAACAATGACAGCAAAAATAGACAAAAACCAAAATACCGCACGCCAGCCAAACCATACCGATAAATGACCACCAATCATAGGGGCAAGTAAGGGGGCCACTGTCATCACCAAAGTAACAAACGACATAGTACGAGAAAACTCTTCACGCTCGAACATGTCACGTACTAATGCACTAATGATGACGGCTGCAGCAGCACCTGCAAAACCTTGTAAAACACGAATAACAGTCAGTTCTGTGATACTCGTACTCAATGCACCTAATACGGTTAAAACAGTAAAACTGATAGTACCGAGTAACAAAATTGGACGTCGGCCATAACTGTCAGCCAGAGGCCCATGAATCAATTGACCGAAAGCAAAACCTGCGGTGAATACGGTTAATGTAACCTGAACTAAACTGGGAGAAACTAAAAAGTCTTTGGCAATGTTCGGCATTGCGGGCAGGTACATATCAATCGCTAAAGGCGTAAGCGCAGCTATTGCGCCAAGGATCAATATCAATTGCAGGCTCAACCTTGGGCTGTCTTGCTGGTTCATAGCACCTCTTATGAGCTAATATTCCATATGAAGCTTATATTTTACGATAAAACACGTATACAGAACCTTTCTAATATGGAAAAGAGCTATTTCCTTTTCCGCATCCCCTTCGCTACACGTATTCTGTATTTATCTAATAAAATAAAAGGCATAAACAATGCAGACTAAAAACAAGTCTTCATATTTACGCCTATTATTACAGCATATAATTTATAAAATTAACATCACCAACTAATTATTTTAGAAATGATGCAATTTCTTCTGCTGTTAGTGGTCGGTACTCACCAGGCGCGAGATCTTCATCAAGCTCAACGGTACCAATACGCTCACGGTGTAAGCCAACCACTTTATTACCCATCGCTGCGAACATACGTTTTACTTGGTGGTACTTACCTTCAGATATTGTCAGCAACGCCTCACGCTCGCCAAGAATTTCTAATTTAGCTGGGCGTGTTAATTCTTTCTCACTGCGAAGTTGTACACCTGCTTCAAATTGCGTGATGTAATCTTCAGTGATTGGATCGGCCGTTTCAACAAAATAGGTCTTTGAACATAAATGACGTGGCGAAGTGATACGGTGAGACCATTGACCATCATCGGTTAACAACACTAAACCCGTTGTATCACCATCTAAACGACCTGCTACGTGCATTTTCTCTGGGCTTACTTCATCAAACAAAACAAAAACAGTTGGATTGAAGTCATCAACATGAGAGCAGACGAAGCCTTCTGGCTTGTTAAGCATAAAGTAACGAGGACCTTGCAGCTTTAGCGGGCGACCGTTAAATTCCACATCGTTATCGTCACTGACTGAAAACGAAGCACTACGGACGATTTCGCCATCAACTTCAATCATTTTATCTCGAAGAAGTTTACCGGCTTCTCTACGGGTGATACCCAATGTGGTACCTAAGAATTTATCAAGCCTCATTAACTGGCTCCGCTAATTGCTACAAAAGAGCGGTATTATAAGACCAAATAACAAAGATGCATTAAAAACTTATTGCTCCCATCAAAGCGATAAATGCCTTATTGTCCTCATTTTACTCTGATTCGTAATGTACCTTGATGCTATTAGCCAACAAGGTAATGCTATTATCTTGCTCTTTTCTAACCGTTACCTTATCTGAGGTTATCACCACGAATTGATTTTTCTCATTGGTGAAAGGAAAGCTCACCGCTACATCACCTTGATAAATCGTTTCTTGTTTATCGCTATGAATATGAGCACTGGCGATTTTAACCGCTATACCACGCCGAATATGCATCACCACGTTACCGCTATAGGTTTGATAATCCTTATAACCTTGTTCATACTTTGACGAGATCGTAAATGGATTAATCGTACCTGCGAATATACTCATACTAATGAATAAGCAGGAACATAGTATTGCTAATTTCTTTTTCATCTTCTGCCTTCTCCATCATTTTTATCCTATTTTGTTAACAACTCCCTTAACCTTTACTTAACTGCACGCAAGATAAATACCACTATTATTGATTATTTCCTCTCATGGATACTATGTTTCTGAACTTTACCCGCCACATCCTTGTTACATCTTTGTTTCCAAAATAGAATATATGGCGCTCAGCTAAACGATTACTACAAATAAAAAGATACCGTTGGAGAATCATATTAATGAAACTGGAAGCCGTAGATTACACAGCAGATAATGCAAAGCAGCTTTTTGTCGAATCCCTACGAGAGACAGGCTTTGGGGTACTAAAAAATCATCCTATCCAACAAAAATTAGTCCAAAAAATCTATGATAAGTGGTATGACTTTTTTAATAGTGAAGAAAAAACTGCGTTTCATTTTAATGTAGAAACCCAAGACGGGCTGTTTCCAACCGACGTTTCAGAAACCGCCAAGGGGCATACCCAAAAAGATATTAAAGAATACTTCCACTACTACCCTTGGGGTCAGTGCCCAGCTGAACTTAAACAAGATATTCAACAGTACTATCAAGAAGCCAATGCGCTTGCGACAGAGTTACTAAGTTGGGTTGAACAATATTCACCTAATGAGGTTTCCGCTAAATACACTCAATCACTATCAAGTATGATTGATGGCAGTGAGAAAACATTGCTTCGCATCCTACATTACCCTCCGCTGCAAGGCGACGAAGAGCTAGGCGCGATTCGTGCAGGAGCCCATGAAGATATTAACTTATTAACCATTTTGCCTGCTGCTAACGAGCCGGGGCTACAAGTTAAAGCCAAAGATGGTAGTTGGATTGATGTGCCTTGCGATTTTGGTCATTTAATTATCAATATCGGTGACATGCTACAAGAAGCTTCCGGTGGTTATTTCCCATCCACAACTCACCGTGTGATAAACCCAGAAGGCGCAGATAAAACAAAATCACGTATTTCATTACCTCTGTTTTTACACCCAAAACCAGACGTTATCCTTTCAGAAAAATACACCGCACATGAGTATTTAATGGAACGTTTACGTGAACTTGGTGTTATCTAATTTCTAAGACATAAAACACTAAGTGTAGAAATGGCTCTCGGCTTTGATCTCTGTTTTGATACTAGGGTTCGGTCAGTCGAGAGACTTCATAAAAAAATTATGAGGTTACAATCTAAAATATGAACATTTTTTCGTGTTTCTGGTCTCATTATCGAAGAGTTACAAATCTATTTATTATGCAAACAATCTATTATTAGCATATCGAACAATACATCATTTATTTTTTGATTACGTTTACATTCAGACTTTCAGATCTATAGTTCATTGATAGCTTAATTGGTTGTGTATAGATCTTACTTAGGGACTCCGTATGAAAATCTCGTTAACGAAACCTGTGCTTTCATCTCTTGATACTTTTCTCAATCTCATTGACGAATTATTTGCTTACGAAGCCCTACCGCAAAAGGTAGAGCAAACAGCAACAGCGGTAAAACAACTATTATCAACACCAGAGCTTGGGCAAGCTTGGTTTATTGAAGTTGAAGAAAATGGTGAGACCTGTGTCGCAGGACACCTTGTGGTGAGTTATGCCTTCAGCCTTGAACATGGCGGTAAAGTTGGGTTTATTGACCAATTCTATTTAAAACCAGAGTGGCGACAAAAAGGCATTGGCGCATCATTAATGCCGCAAGTTGAAGATCGTGTTATGAACGATGGTGTTAAAGCCCTATCACTGGAAGTAAATATTGGTAATGCGGGTGCTCGTACTTTTTACGAACGCCATGGCTTTGTGCCACGTCGCCAGTTCTGTGTTATGACCAAAAACCTTGCTGAAAAAACAGTGCCACTTCACGTCGCATCGTAACGGCCTCCCTTTACTTTATGTAAAAATGGATTGAACCATGTCTAAAGCCTTGCCATTCGCAGGGCTTTTTCGTAACCCCTTAAATATAAACAAGCATATCAATTAATTACGTGCTTATTTATAATGCTATATCATGTCTTTTCAATATAAATACCAAGGAATTTTATGGGTCTTTTCATCACTATCGGCGTTATTGTTATTATTGCCCTTGCCTACATCAGCCTACGTAACGGTTTAATTGGTAAAAAGAACCAAGTTGCCAATGCAGAATCAAGCATTGATGTAATGCTGAAAAAACGTTTTGACTTACTACCAAATTTAATTGAAACCGCCAAAGCATATATGCAACATGAAAAATCGGTATTAACGGAATTAACAGAGCTTCGTAGCCAAGCAAGCAATGCCACCAGCACAGATGCGAAAGCCGCTCTAGACAAGCAAGTTAGCACTGCACTCTCTCATTTCCGCATGGCTGTTGAAGCGTATCCAGAACTAAAAGCCAACGAGAATATTGATACTGTAATGCGTTCCATGAATGAAATTGAAGCTCAACTGTCTGCAGCGCGTCGTACTTTTAACGCATCTGTCACTAATTTCAATAATGCTGTAGAGATGTTTCCATCAAGCATCATCGCTAACCATATGAAGCTAACCACATTACCTTTGTTTGATATTCCAGAAGTAGAGCGTCAAAACGTCAATGCTGCTGAACTGTTTAATAACAAATAACCCAATAATTAGGTTTCACCATGGAAGATCGTATTTCAGCCTTATACGAACAAAAGCTGAGAACACAGCTGTCGTCACTAGAGTCTACTCGCTTACATGTCGTTAAACAGTTATGGATTGCGCTTGCGGTTGGAGGTATTACAGCTGCTATTGCGATCCCAACTGCACTTCATTTTAATGCCTTACCTTTGGGTATTATCGCAAGTTTTATTGTTGCTATTTTTATGCTGGTACGCTTTTCAAAACAGAAGCAACAATACTGCATCAGTTATAAACAAAAAGTGGTTACCGCCCTACTCGCTAACATCAATGAGAGTTTTGATTATCAGCCTCTCGGCTCTGTTTCCGAACAAGACTATAAAGCCTGCCAACTCTTTCCACAGCATTATGATAGCTTTCGTGGTGAAGACTTTGTCCAAGGTACAATCGGAAAAACGACACTGCGTTTTTCAGAGTTAGAGACACAAATTAAAAAGCAGCGCGTGAATCAAAAAGAAAACCGCGAGGAATGGGAAACCATTTTTCATGGCATTTTATTTATTGCCGATGCCAATAAACACTTCAATAGTCAGACACTCATTTTACCGGCAAAAAACGCATTTATTACGGCAATTGGTGATGCCGTATCTCACCTGTTTAACCGCGAAAATAGACGTGTAGATCTAGAAAATCCAAACTTTGAGCAATACTTTTCGGTCTATAGTAGCGATCAAATTGAAGCACGATACTTATTAACGCCTGCGATGATGGAACGATTAGTCGATTTTGTTACTAAAGCTAAAAATCGTGTCTCATTATCATTCATCGATAATAATATTTATATCGCGATGAATAGTCATAAAAACTACTTTGAGCCCGCATTGTTTACATCCTCGGACTCACTGGAGTCTGTTAAAGCGATTGCCCAAGACTTACAATTTGTCATCGATATTGTAAGCGATTTAGATCTCAATACTCGCATCTGGACGAAGCGCTAATCCATATATTTAAACCGTAATGGCACACTGCTGATGAATAACATTAATTATATTCTTGCTCTTAGCGATGATGATCCTACGATTATTGATCGACAAGCACAGCAGCAAACGTTTGAAGAAAATAAAACGAACATTCATTACACCGAACTATCTTAATCACCACCTTCCCCAGATCATCAAAATGAGCGATCCCAGTGACGGCATGGCATATGGATAGAAATAAAGAATCATAATGCCGATATGTTTTCTCAACTCGCCAATAGATCAGGCACAAGCGCAACTCGTTAAGTTAATAAAAACCTCACAGCAAGTTTAAGTTACACCCCATTTTGACATATTCCACATCTGACTTATAAAACCTATCACCAGATGTGGTCATCCCTAAACGCTGGTAAAAACCAATAGCACTCGTTCGAGCATCGAACCAAAGAAGCTCTGCGTCAGTCGTTTTTAGATAAGTAAAGAGCGCTTGGATCATCGCAGTACCAATACCTTTACCTTGATATTCAGTGAGGGTGGCAAACTTACGAAGTCGTGCTACGTTTCCTTCAATATAAACCGAAGACACACAGACGAGCTCATTATGAATAAACACCCCAAAGTGGGTTGCTGTCTCATCCCCTTCCACTTTACAAAACGACTCCGGTTTCGACGGCCATAGAACACGATGTCGAACTGTTATTGCCTGCTGCCAAGTAATTGGTTTTATTTCCATTAACGTGAAATCCATATAAAAAAGAAGCTACAACTTACCAAGCCATAGCTTCTATTAATCCTTAACATTAATCTACCCTTTCAAACGTAAACGCCCCTATATGTCGTTTAGTTTGGTTTAGCTGGCGTATTAAAACACCGAAGCCTTATCTAGAGAGTTACTCTAAATAAGGCTTCTTCTTAAATCAGAAATTTCAACATCGCATTGAAATTTCTAAACTAACACTTTATTTCTGCTGGCTTAATGTGATGTTTTTATCTTGGATCAACGCATTACTTTTTGAGCTCTTAAACGCACCATCAACATCTTGAATATAATAAACCGGTAATGACTCTTCATTTGCTACCGCTTTCCCTTCATCAGGGCCCAAGCACAGCATGGTTGTTGCCCACGCATCACCTTGAATAGGATCATTACCAAACACGGATGCTGAAACAAGATCATGAGTGATCGGCGCACCTGTTCTTGCATCAAGAATATGTGAGTAATCTTTTTTGCCATCCTTAAAGTTATGGTGATACGTACCTGAAGTGTTTAGTGATACGCCATTCTCATCATTAATCGTCACGATTTGATAAGGATGAATACCGTCTTTGAGTGCTACAGGCTGCTCAATCGCCACACGCCACTTCTCACCCATTGGCTTATGACCTTTAATCTTCATATCGCCACCGAACTCAACCAAGTAATTCTCAACACCATCCGACTCTAAAATTTGGCTTAAACGGCTAATCGCATAACCTTCACCCATTGAAGATAAATCAATCTGCAACTGGGGAATGGTTTTTCTAATACGTAAGTGTTCAGGATCTATTTCAATTTTATCAATACCAATATCAGCACGTACCTTTGCAATCTCGGCGGCTGTTGGCACATTTAATTTATCGCTTTGGAAGCCCCAAAGTTTATATAAAGGCTGAATAGTGGGATCATAACAACCATGACTTTCTTTATTGATCGCCTTTGCTATAGACAACATATAAATAAAATCTTTCGAGGCGGGTTGCCACTCCGTTGAAGTGCTCTTATTAAACTTAGAAATATACGAATCACCGCGATACGTTGAATATTCTTTATCAATCGCGTCTAATGCTTTATTAAACTGGGCTTGTACCTTCGCCGATGAAACATCATCTTTAGACCAATAACTCACATGGTAGCTAGTGCCTTCTGCATAGCCTGCGATTTTTTCTAACTTTGGAGGCTCACTACAACCCGACAACATCATAGTTGCAGACAGTGTAAATAACGCAGCGCAGCTTCGCTTCAGGAAAACATTCGACGTTTTCGTAAACATACAAAAACCTTATTGATACATAATGTATGTAAAGTTTACCAATAGTTACCAAACACTACTAGACAGAGGCAAAACACCGCATCTAACGTCACCTGCGAACAATGAATGAAGGCTTTGCCAAATCACTGGTTAAATGTACACTAGTTAGGTTTTCAGTTACGCCAGAATAGTTTCTATGTATACCCTTCGTCCTTATCAGCAAGACAGTGTTAACGCGACTATCCACTATTTTCGTAAACATAACACCCCAGCAGTATTAGCCCTACCAACAGGCGCAGGTAAAAGCCTTGTCGTCGCAGAGCTTGCACGTATTGCTCGTGGGCGTGTTCTCGTGTTAACCCACGTAAAAGAGTTGGTAGAGCAAAACCATGCCAAATATGAAAGTTACGGCTTAAAAGCCTCTATTTTTTCTGCTGGATTAGGGCGAAAAGAAACCGATCAACAAGTGGTATTTGCTTCTGTGCAATCAATGGCAAACAGCTTAGATAAATTCAAAGAACAATTTTCATTATTGGTCATTGATGAATGTCACCGTGTACCTGACGATGAAAACAGTGCTTATCGTAAAGTCATCAAACACGTTCAAGACGTAAACCCAAACATTAAAATTCTTGGCTTAACTGCGACACCTTATCGCTTAGGCATGGGCTGGATTTACAAATACCATACCCGAGGTCAAGTTCGTACCGAGCAAGATCGCTTCTTCCGCGACTGTATTTTTGAATTACCGATCCGCTATCTATTAGACGAAGGCTTTTTAACCGAGCCCAAAATCATGGATATGGCAGTGATTGGTTATGATTTCTCATCTATTACCCCTTCATCGACAGGCCACTACAAAGAAGCCGATTTAGATAGCGTGATTGGAAAATCAGAGCGTGCAACACCAATGATCATTGAACAAGTGATTGAGTACGCCAAAGATCGTAAAGGTGTGATGATATTCGCCTCAACCGTTAATCACGCCCAAGAAATCATGGGCTACTTATCCGGTGAAAATGCCGCGTTGGTGATTGGTGATACCCCTCTTGATGAACGCGATCGCATTATCAATGATTTCAAAGCGCAAAAGATTAAATACTTAGTTAACGTTTCAGTGTTAACGACTGGCTTTGATGCGCCGCATGTAGATTTAATTGCTATCCTTCGCCCAACAGAATCTATCAGCTTATATCAGCAAATTGTTGGTCGAGGCTTACGTTTAGCTGATGGTAAAAAAGACTGTTTAGTATTGGAGTATGCGGGTAACTGTTACGATTTGTACCAACCTGAAGTAGGTGATCCAAAACCCAACTCAGAGAGTGAAGTCGTAATGGTACCTTGCCCTGCTTGTGGCTTTAAAAACAGCTTTTGGGGCAAACTCGATCCCGCAGGCTTTTTAGTTGAGCACTATGGACGTCGTTGCCAAGGCTATTTTGAAGATGATGAAACAGGCGAGCGTGAAGAATGTGGTTATCGTTTCCGCGCTAAATACTGCGAAGAATGTGGTGCTGATAACGATATCGCCGCAAGACGCTGCCACCTTTGTGATGCTGTCATGGTTGATCCTGATAAAAAGCTGCGTGAGGCGTTAAAACTTAAAGACGCCATGATCATGAAATGTACAGACATGCGCTTAGAGCCAGGCAAGAATAAATTCGAGAAGCCTCAGTTAAAAGTGATTTATGTCGGTGATGAAGGTAATGAAATTAACGAAGTGTGGACGCTTTCTAATAAAACACAGAAACAAGAGTTTCTTAAGCGTTTTATTAACCCTCATTTAGTGGATCGTCACCGCCCATTCACCGATACCGCCCCAACAAAAGTTGCCAATAACGAGCACCGTTTACGTCCACCTGAAATTGTAATCGCCCGTAAGAGTGGTCGATTTTGGGCTATTCGAGACAAGTTGTTCGATTTAGATCAATATCAAAAAGACTAAAGTCGTAATACTTCTTTAAATGAGGCGATGATCCTCTTTTTTGAGTGAATCAGGCGTTTTATTACTAGGCGTACGGCCAGTGTTGCCATGAATCACAAATCCCCCCCTCTTTCTTGGTGATCACAAGTGAGTTAGCTTAACTACTAACTCATTTGTGTCGAGTAGACGACACTTGTTACCAAGTGCCGTCCCTCTAAGAACCGTACGTGCAACTTTCACTGCATACGGCTCAAGCCTCCACTAAGGCACCGATTGGCACCCAGCAACTTACAAAGCAGCGAG
>NZ_PYNV01000032.1:0-21916 GCF_003026095.1 Photobacterium sp. GB-72
AATAAATACCTTTATCACTATTTAAATAATAAAGTGTGATCTTGATATTGATTCTGTTGTTAACTTTTTATTTAGAACCGCGAAATAAGTATATTCATACTTATCTTATTTAATCAGCTGCGGCGTGATTTAATCATAAATAGAAGCATGTTATGTCATTATCAATAGTACAGCGCACCATTGTCGGCTTTATAATAATGTTTATTCTTATTGCCGTAGTTGGAAGTATTAGTTATATCAATACCAGTCGAATCCATGATCGCCTTACTGATGTCACTGAGGTGTCGACACCTATGGTTACATCGGCAAGTCAATTACTCGCGAGCTTACGTGAAAATCAGCTATCAGTTGTTGATTACCGTACGACTCAATCATCGAACTTATTAAATGAGCGAAAAGAGGCGGTATTACAGGCTCAACGTGAATTTAACACTGCAAAACAACAAGCATTGCAATATGCTGTTGATGAGGAAGCGAGACTAAAGCTATCAACGGCACTTGCTGCAGCTGATAAATTTTTTGAATTATCACAAAAAACAATTAATGCGCATAATCAATGGATTGCTGTTAATGACCGATTGACAGAGCTTAATTTGTCGTTTCTTCGATTAGAAGATACTTATCAATGGTCTGCGAATTTATTACTTCAACGTGCGAGTGTAAAACGCTCTTTAAGCAATCGAGCTGAACTTATTACCAGTGGTATTAGTCGTGACTTAAAAAATGTCCGTCGTGCTAATAAAAATACTAACTTTGAAAAACTAAGCCAAGTGCTTGCTAAAGATATTGAATTAGCAAAACAAGGTTTAGAGCGCATTAATGTACCTGAAGATGTGAAAGCGCGTTATGCGCGTAATTTACAACGCGTCCATGATTTAGCATTGGGCAAAACAGGATTACTGGCGGTTATGGCTGAAAATAACCAGCTAGAAAGTCAACTGTCAGCTTTGAATCAACAGTCTAATCAGCAAGTTGTTATTACTCAAACAGCACTTAATGATTATATGCAGTATGCGAGTAGCAATGCATATAATAGTCGAAATGCTGCTGATGCTGCAGCCAACCAAGCGACGTACAGTATTATTATTGCCTGTTTGGTTTCAGGTGTTATTGCTTTAATTATTGCCTTTACTACGGCAAAAAGTATCCACACGCCATTAGCACGTATTAATGCGGTATTACGTAAGATGACAGCGGGTGATATGACTCAACGTACTAATTACCAATCTCAGTGTGAATTTGGTGCGCTGTCTCGCTCAATCGACCAACTGTCTGAAAGTATGGCTGATATTCTCACCAAAATTAACGATGGCTCTTTACAACTAGTAACAGAGGCAAATAAAACCGCTGCTACAAGTGAACAGGCGATGAGCCGTGTTGAAGATCAAAAACAACGTACAGATCAAGTAGCCGCTGCTATTTCTGAATTAGAAGTCAGTGCGAAAGAAATTTCACGTTCATCAGATCTGACTGTGAATGAAGTCAATGAAGTAAATCAGGCTGCGCAACAAGGGCGAGACTTAGTATTTAATAGTCGAAACATCACAGAGCAACTATCGATTGATATTACTGAAGCGGTTGATATCACACGCAAATTAGAAAGCTTTACGGTGAATATAGGTAGTATCTTAGATGTTATCCGCGGCATTGCTGAGCAAACGAATTTATTGGCACTTAACGCGGCGATTGAGGCAGCACGTGCGGGTGAGCAAGGGCGTGGTTTTGCTGTCGTTGCTGATGAAGTCCGTGCTTTAGCAAATCGAACTCAACAATCAACAGAAGAAATAAATGAGATGATCGATAACCTTCAGCACAGCGCTGAAATGGTAACTAAGGTCATGGCGAGAAGTCATAAACAAACGGAGCAATGTGTTGAACAAACACGTTTGACAGATGAAACACTACAAACGATAGCTGATCGTATGCGCGTTATTCTTGAAATGGCAGAGCAAGTTGCTCATGCAACCGAAGAGCAAATTTCAGTGAGTCAAGATGTTGCTGAGCATATTAATGGGATTGCGAGTGTTGCTTACAACGCAGAGTCAGAAGCGCGTGAGTCTGCAAATAGTAGTGAGTCGCTATCTAAACTAGCTGCAGAACAACGTCAATTGATTGAACGATTTAAGGTATAAATATGAAACAGAGAATGGCTTCCCCTTTTTATACAAAGGTTCAATCAACCTTATGTCGCAGTCTTGTTATTAGTGGTATCGCGTTAGCTGGTCTTTCACCACTATCGGTAACTGCACAACAGTATGATTCCTCATTAAAAGGTACTGTATTGGTTGATTCTTGGCGACAAGATGATGCGATTTGGAAAGATAAAATCATTCCAGCATTTAATAAGCATTACCCGAATATTAAAATCACCTATCGCTCACCAGAAGGGTTGACCTCATTTCTTGATGATTTGAATACCAATCTTGCCAATGGTAATGCTGGCGACTTGATTGCCTGTCGTCCATTTGATGGTTCGTTAAAGCTGTTTACGCAGGGGCACCTTAGCGATATTACAGAAATGGCTGGGATGGAGAACTTCCCGAGCTTTGCATTAAGCCCTTGGCAAACTGATTCAGGAGCACAGACCTTCTGTTTGCCTATGGCCTCTGTAATCCATGGTTTTTTCTACAATAAAGATGCATTTAAAAAACTCGATTTAAGTGTACCTAAAACAACGGCTGAGTTTAATCATGTGTTGAATATGATTAAAAACAGTGGTCAGTATGTGCCTTTAGCAATAGGCACGAATGATAAATGGGAAGCCAGTACGATGGGCTTTCAAAATATAGGCCCTAATTACTGGAAAGGCGAAGATGGACGATTAGGGTTGATTAATGGCACTGAGCGTTTTGATTCACCAAAATACCGACAAGTATTTCAGGAATTAGCGAATTGGAATAAGTTTTTAGGCAATGGTTATCAGACACGTAAATATGCCGATTCCATTGAATTGTTCAAAACAGGGAAGGCGGCTATTTATCCTGCGGGCTCTTGGGATATTAGCACCTTTACAGGCCAGCTAGATTTTGGCGTATTTCCACCTCCAGTAGAAAATCGCGGTGATGAATGTTATTTCAGCGATCATACTGATATTGGTATAGGGTTAAATACTAAAGCACAGAATAATCCAGCGGCAAAAGCGTTACTAGAATGGATGACAACGGCGGAGTATGCTGAGTTATTGACTAACTCTATTCCTGGTTTCTTCTCATTATCTAACCATTTCTTTGAAGTTGAAAACCCGATAGCGAAAGAAATGATGGGATGGCGTAATGAGTGTGATTCTACTATTCGAAGTGCTGCGCAGATTTTATCTCGAGGTAAACAGAGTTTTGAGGCTCAAATCGACCAAACCAGTGTTGCTGTGTTAAATGGTACAATGACACCAGAACAAGCTACACAGTTAGTTCAGGCGGGGTTAGATTCATGGTATGTGCCACAAAGAGAAGCAAAAGTTGCAAGCTTAATTTGCCAAGAATAATCAGATAAGCGTATTAAAAGCGATGCTCTAGAGATAGAGCATCGTTTTTTTGTTTGTAGCGGTAAGTTCTTAATTTTTCTTAATAGGATAGATGTTATAGCTATTGTTATCTGTTTAGCAGGTGATTAATATGCACATTCATTGTGTTTAGGTGTTGTATTGTGTCTAAGATATTAGTGGTTGATGATGACGTACAATTATGTGTGTTATTAACTGAAGTTCTCGAAGATGAAGGTCATGAAGTTAGTTGCGTTCATTGTGGTGAATCTGCGTTAACATACCTTCAATCAACAGGTGTCGATCTGATATTGCTGGATGTAATGTTACCCACACTTGACGGTATGCAGGTTGCTCGCCGTATTTGTCAGCGTTTTGCAACGCCAATCCTTATGCTTACAGCACTAGGAGATGAAGCAACGATGCTTGATGGTTTGCAGGCTGGCGCTGATCAGTTCTTGGTTAAACCATTTAAAGTTGATGAATTGCTAGTACGTATATCGGCAATCTTACGAAGAGTGGGACTAGAGCGCCAGCGCCATTGTTTGCCCTCAACATCGGTGGAATTAGAAAGTCAGCTTTCTCGCTTACCGTTAACTGGTACAGAGCTCGATTTACTTAAATACTTAATTAAGAATAACGATATTGTCGTCTCAAAAGCCACATTACAAAAAGATGTTTTGAAGAAAGAGCTTAGCCCGTTTGATCGTAACCTTGATATGCATATCAGTAATATACGTCGTAAAATGGTGTTAGCAGGAATGTCTAAACAGCACATTAAAACAGTGCGTGGGAGAGGGTATAGTTACTCTTCATGTGTTTCGGAGTAATGCGTTTTCTTCAAATATAAAAAATAAGACGATACTCGATCGTCTTATTTTTCGGCTTAGATAATAGAGCCATCATTAATTCTTTAATACACGATTATCGCTAAAAGTGAGTAATTCAAGATTAAAAGGGGTCGCTTGCAGCTTAGGGTACTGCTGAGAAAATAATATTTCATCACGTTGTTGATCATAACTATGCTGTAAATAGCCATAGCCACTTGGATACTCAAGATTCCAAAGTTCACTTTTCGCTATACGGCTAACGGCAAGAAACTGTCCAATATAGCTGGCTTGGTTGGCAGTAATTGAAAATGTAACATCCATTTTACCTATGTTTTTGGATATCAGCGTTTTATTACCATCTGACCCTTCAAGTTGAATACTGAAAATTTCGTATTGTCCTACAGGTAACTCAATATTAAACAAATGACCGCTAATTGTTGAATCCTCAAAATGTCCATCTTCATTGTTATTGGTGATCGTAATAATATTACCCTCTCCAATACTCAATTTATTGCTACTTAGAGGGCGAATGTTAATCGTTGTGAGCAGGTTTTTACCTGTTTTCGGCCATTCGGTATTAGCACCCAGAGTACCAACAAGATAACCTGTGGCTTGATTTTTCTCATAAACAGAATCAGGAACAGAGACTTGTAAACCTGATGAACAGCCGACTAATAATAATGTCAGTAAACAAATAATGGTCTTCATCATAGAACTTCCTTTTGCTGTGATGAATAGAGTTAAGAAGCATAATGTTAAATGAGTAAAATGCTAAGAAATAAACGCCATAACTATTGTCATGTAAAAATACAGTATCGTCTATCTGTGACGTGTTTTTTGTGACTAGGATAGGCTGAATTGCTAGTTACTATAGATAAAAAGAGAAGCAAGTGTTTAGGAGTATAAACAAGTGAATGTTTCTAAAGTGATACAAGGAAAGCATCGACTTCCTTTGCATAAGCAAAGCTTAGTTTTCCGACTTTTTTCTTATTTTACCGTAGGCTTACTGGTCATATTAGGGCTTCAGAATTTAGCAGAGGTCGCTTTAGTCAAAACATTGTTACATGTCCCGCAACAGGTTCAGCAAGACATTTTGAAGATGGCAGCAGAAGTTGAACCTTTAGCTGAAAACGGTGATCCGCAGCGACTTGCTGAGTGGGAGAGTAAACAAAAATATTATGCTTTTGTACTTTACAGTGATAACAAAGAGATAAGTACCCGAATAATGCATCCTCATTTTAAGTTTAAACTTAAATATGCTCGACCATTGAATTCAATTTTAGATTCTCGTGTTAATCAACCCATTTTTACGATACCTCTAAAAAATGGTAATAAATTGGTGGTTCAGTTACCTCATGAATTACACCCGGCCAAAAATTTTTCTTTGTATTTTGGTTTAATACAGGTAGTGATTGCGATTCTGATCACCTTAATGTTTTCATTAATTATCGCACGCTATTTGCAGCGACCATTAGATACTTTAAGACACGCGAGTCGTTCTTTAGCTAATGGTGACTTTTCAGTGCGTGTCGCTCATGTTATGGGAGAGAAAGTAAAAGAGTTTAATGAATTAGCGACAGATTTCGATAACATGGCAAATCAAATACAATTGCTAACAGAGAAACAACGGCGTTTAATTCGTGATGTTTCTCATGAACTTCGAACGCCTTTGGCTAGACATAATTTATCATTGCATTTAATCCGAAAGCGTACCTCATCTGAACATTTGCATTTAGTGGATCGGTTAGAGCAAGAATCAGAAGAGATGAATGAACTCGTCACAGAAATCCTTGAATTTAGTCAATTTGAAAATGCAAAAGCGAATATCAAGCTTATTCCTGTCGACGTCCAAACTTTTTGTGATTCAACGGTTGAACAATGTTTACAGCTAAAAGCGCATGGCCAATCGATCATTAAAGATATTGATAGAGCACTGCCAATGGTTCAGACCGATACGCGATTATTAGTACGAGCAATTAAAAATTTAATAGGTAATGCGATTAAATATGCTGGAAGTGAAGCCAATATTATCATTCATACCAGTATAAGAAATAACGCGGATCAGTCTTATGTTGTTGTATCGGTTTCAGATGATGGTGATGGGATCCCTGAGCAACATTTAAAACATATCTTTGATCCGTTCACGCGCATAGAGGGTGCACGAGATAAACAATCTGGGGGTTATGGTTTGGGGCTCGCCATTGTAAAGGAAGCGATGCTAGTCACTGGAGGACAAGTAGAAGCGGGTCGTTCAGTTGAGGGAGGTTTAAAAATATCGTTATTGTTACCGATTATAGAAACAATAAAAAAGTAGCCTCAAGATAAAAACATAAGAGTGATATCCTTTCTGGCTATCACTTTTTTTTATTATAACTTCCAGGACTAGATGTTCAATACCGCACCAAGATTCCTTTGGAGAATAGTGCTGTTGTGTTCATTATCTTTTGATAACCACCATCTATTGAATCAATAGATTTATAGTATTAGCTGTACGCATTCAATTGATTTAAATTTACGCCATTAAACGAGATTGTATTTTGTAAATAAATTTTTTTTGATTTATATCAAATCGAAAGTTTTGTTTTGGTGCAGTTTAATGTTTTAGTTAAAGATGAAGAATTCCTGTTGATTTTTTATTTTAAATCGCTAAAAAGAATTATATCAAATTTTAAAATTTCAAATTTAACGAATCTTTTTAATTGCTTCTCAATACCTAAGAGCTATATTGAATGGAGCTAAGAATTAATGGCAATAATACTAATTAAAATAAAAAGGTGAACACTCAATGTCTAAATGTCCATTCCACAACACGCACGCGGTTAATCCGTCAATTAACCCTGGTAATGGTACGTCTCCAAGTGATTGGTGGCCTAACCAACTTAAACTAGACATTCTTCACCAGCACGATCGTAAATCAAACCCAATGGGCGAAGATTTCGATTATGCCGCTGAATTCAAAAAGCTAGATCTTGAAGCTGTGAAGCAAGATCTACGTGAACTAATGACAGATTCTCAAGACTGGTGGCCAGCAGACTTCGGTCACTACGGCCCTTTCTTCATTCGTATGGCATGGCACAGTGCAGGTACATACCGTACTGCTGATGGTCGTGGCGGCGCGAGCACAGGTAACCAACGTTTTGCACCACTAAACAGCTGGCCTGATAACGTAAACCTTGATAAAGCACGTCGCCTAATTTGGCCTATCAAGCAAAAATATGGCAACAAGATCTCTTGGGCTGACCTTATTATTCTAACAGGTAACGTTGCACTAGAATCAATGGGCTTTAAAACATTTGGTTTTGCTGGTGGTCGTGAAGACATTTGGGCACCAGAGCTAGACGTTTACTGGGGTAAAGAAAAAACATGGCTTGCTGATGACACACGTTACGAAAAAGACAGCGAGCAACGTGATCTTGAAAACCCACTAGCAGCAGTACAAATGGGTCTTATCTATGTTAACCCAGAAGGTCCAGACGGTAACCCAGATCCACTTCTAGCAGCACACGACATTCGTGAAACATTTGCGCGTATGGCAATGAACGATGAAGAAACAGTAGCGCTTATCGCTGGTGGTCACACATTCGGTAAAACACACGGTGCAGCAGATGCAGCACACGTAGGTGTAGAACCTGAAGGTGCTTCAATTGAAGAGCAAGGTTTCGGTTGGACATCAAGCTATGGTAGCGGTAAAGCTGGCGATACAATTTCAAGTGGTCTTGAGGTAACGTGGACAACAACACCTACGGAATGGGGTAATGGTTTCTTCCATAGCTTATTTAGCCATGAATGGGAATTAGAAAAGAGTCCTGCAGGTGCTTATCAGTGGATTGCTAAAGATGGCAAGCTAGAGTACCCAGATGCATTTGGTGATGGTATGCACCGAGGTACTATGCTAACAACTGACTTGTCTCTACGTTTTGACCCAGCATACGAGAAAATCTCTCGTCGCTTCTACGAACACCCAGAAGAGTTCGCTGATGCATTTGCACGTGCATGGTTTAAATTAACTCACCGTGATATGGGTCCTGTATCACGTTACTTAGGGCCTGAAGTACCAGCTAAAGTGTTCACATGGCAAGATCCAATCCCAGCGGTTGATCACGAGCTAGTAAACGATGCTGATATTGCAAAACTTAAACAACAAATAGCTGCATCTGGTCTATCAATCAGTGAGCTAGTATCAACAGCTTGGGCATCTGCTTCTACATTCCGTGGTTCAGACAAGCGTGGTGGTGCAAACGGTGCACGTATTCGTCTAGCACCGCAGAAAGATTGGGAAGTAAACCAACCGGAGCAACTTGCGAAAGTGCTAAACGTACTTGAAGGTATTCAAGCGAACTTCGATAAAACAGTATCTCTTGCTGACTTAATCGTACTTGCTGGTGGTGTAGGTGTGGAAATGGCTGCGAAGAATGCAGGCCGTGACATCACAGTACCATTTACTGCTGGTCGTATGGATGCATCACAAGAAGAGACCGATGTAGAATCATTTGCTGTTCTTGAGCCAATTGCTGATGGTTTCCGTAACTTCGAAAAAGCGAAGTTCACAGTCGCAGCAGAAGAGCTATTACTAGACCGCGCACAACTACTAACGCTAACAGCACCTGAAATGTCAGTGCTTGTAGCTGGTATGCGTGTACTAGGTGCGAACTACGACAACAGCGAATACGGTGTGTTCACTGAGCGTAAAGAAGCATTAACTAACGACTTCTTCGTTAACCTACTAGATATGTCTACACAATGGAAACCAACCTCTGTAGACCAAGATGTGTTTGTAGGTACAGATCGTAAGACTGGCGAGCAAAAGTGGATGGCATCACGTGTCGACCTAGTATTTGGTTCTAACTCACAACTACGTGCACTTGCAGAAGTTTACGCATGTGCTGACTCAGAAGAGAAGTTCGTCAACGATTTCGTAAATGCTTGGGTTAAAGTAATGAACGCTGACCGTTTTGATTTACACTGTTAATCAAAACGCAAAGTTTCAATACTAGCCAATGGTATGAGATAGAAACTTAACAACAAATATAAAGAGGCGCTCAATGAGTGCCTCTTTTTTCGTTTCAGTGTCGTAAACTGTTATCATAGCAATAACTTTTAGAAATTCTCCGATGCTGTATGAAAAAGCCTTATCCTGCTTCCACCATTCAAAACGTTATTAATAGCGCGATTTACCACTTAAACCTACGTGATCACTCTGAATTTGAATTGCGCAAAAAACTTGAAGCAAAAACAGAGAATAAAGAGTGGGTCGAAACCGTACTTGAACAAATGAAAAGCTATGGTTACCTAAAAAGCGACCATGCATTTTCCATACACTTCTGTGAGTTAGCTTTTAATAGCCAATATGGACGTAAATACATCCAGCAAAAACTTAAAACCAAAGGCATCGATGAACTCACCATAGAGCAAGTCATCACGGAAACAATGCAGCGAATGGCGATCTGTGAGCAATCGATGATTAACACACGCTTGGCACGTTTTAAAGACTTCTCAACCACATCGGCAGAGAAAGTCGTCAATGACTTATTAAAACGTGGTTTTAGTATGGAGGACATTTCTCGTGGTATTTCAGAGCATAGCGCGTCAGATACCTTATTGACCAAAGCACAAATCAAAGGCAAGAACGCCAATCTTGAAGCTGAAGTGATTAAACTTGCCAAAAAGCTAAAAGGGCGCTCATTAATCGCGCAAGAGCTAAAAATGAAGCATGTTGATATCTCAGAGCTCGATAATGTACTAGATGAACTAACTGAATCAGGTGAAATAGATTTCTACTACAACTGCCAATTAGCTCTAGCCAAGAAACGTTACGATCTCACCGACTTTAAAGAAAAGAGCAAAGCTTATGGTTATCTATCAAGCAAAGGCTTTTCTAGTGATGAAATTAAAGAAGCAATCAATGCTGTGTTAGAAGAATAGAAGATAAACTTACCTATTCCCTTGTACGTATTATCACGCTAAGTCTGATCTATTTTTATACTGCTCTAAACTTTCTGGGTTGGCGATAGCACTTGTGTTTACAACATTTCGTTGGTGGATGGCATCTCTCACCGCTTTTTCTGCTATTTTCCCTGATTTAGTTCTGGGTATTGCAGAAACTTGTAATATTTTTGCGGGAACATGATGGGGAGAGCACTGATTGCGAAGTTGCGTGTTGATACGATTGATTAAGATATTATCGAGCGTTACATCTGGTTGTAGCTGAACAAAGAGAACAATTCGAACATCGTTTTGATACTGCTGTCCAACAACAACAGAATCGACGACTTCATGAAACGGATTGACTTGACGATAAATTTCAGCAGTGCCAATGCGAATACCACCGGGATTTAAGATTGAATCAGAGCGCCCATAAAAGGTGAGCCCACCGTGATGAGACACACTGACATAATCGCCATGATGCCAAGTGTTGGGGTAGGTATTCCAATAAGCATGGAAATATTTTTCCCCCTTTGGATCTTGACTAAATGCGATGGGTTGATTGGGAAAACTGTTGCAACAGACAAGTTCACCGCATGTATCAAAGATAGCTTCTCCTGCTTGATTAAATACATTAACGTCCATTGCTAAGGCTTTGACTTGGCACTCCCCACGCCACACAGCACCGATTGGATTGCCAATGGCAAAGCAACCACAAATATCGGTTCCGCCTGCAATTGATGAGAGCTGAATATCTTGTTTGATGTGCTTATAGACATAATCAAACTGCTCAGGTGCGAGTACTGAACCTGTAGAGCAAATGATAGCAAGTTGTGACAATGTCACGTACTTGTTCGGTATGATCTGCATTTTTTCTATGGTCTCTAAGTATTTGGCGGAAGTGCCAAATAAGCGAAGGTTCTCTTTGTCTGCCATTTTCCACAATTGATAAGGATCTGGGGATAAAGGCGATCCATCATATAATACGAGTGTTGCGCCTGATGCCAAGCCACTGACTAACCAGTTCCACATCATCCAACCGCAAGTCGTAAAATAAAAAATGGGATCGGAAGGTTTAATATTGCAGTGTAATTGGTGCTCTTTCAGGTGATTTAATAGGGTTCCACCGACAGAGTGAATAATACACTTGGGTTTCCCCGTGGTACCTGATGAATACAATATATACAGCGGATGATCAAAGGGCGTAGGAGTAAACGCTAAATCAGGGTAATGAATAACATCTTCCATTTCTTGCCATGTACTCACGGTGATATGAGAAGGTAAGGAAGGACTTTGTAACAGTAGTTTATCGATAGGATTTTGGTTTATATAAGGATAAACAATTAATTTTTTGACACTAGGAAGGGAAGATAAAGCCTCTGTCAATGTGGTTAAACTGGTTATTGTTTTGTTGTTATAAATATAGCCATCGGTAGTAAAAATAACTTTAGGTCGGGTCTGACTAAAGCGTTCGACAACACTTTCAGTCCCGAAATCAGGAGACGTGGATGTCCATACTGCACCTAAAGAGGTGGTCGCTAGCATAGCAATAACTGTTTGCGGAATATTAGGCATGTAAGCGGCAACCACATCGCCTTTTTGTACCCCTTGTTGTTGTAAATACTGTGCGACTATTGCTACTTGCTGGTGGAGTTGTTGCCAAGATAGTCGCTGCTGGGCATGTTGCTTATCTGTATCTTTAAAACTGTGTTCGTTATAAAAAACAATTGCATCTTGTTGGCTTAGCTTCGTGCTGTAAGCAAGTAAATTTTCGGCGAAATTGAGCGTGGCATCAGGAAACCAGCGTTGATCTTTATTGGGAATAGGGCTGTGTGTTGGACAATAGACAATGTTTTCACCTTGGTTGCCAATTACATTGCAAAATTGCCATAGCTGTTGCCAGAATTGATCACTATGTTTTATAGACCAGCGATGCAATTGGGTATAATCATGAAATAGACGTTTGTGTTGTTCACTGATCTGCACCATAAATTGATACAGCAAACTATTTTGAATGCGTTTTCGACTTGGCTTCCAGAGACATTGCTTATAATCATCAGTCATTAGTATGTTCTCCGTCCTTCTTAAAATGCGCTATTTTTGTTGAAGAATTAAAGATGAGGTGCTGCTTTGATGAAAGGCTCAAGCTGGTTACAGTGTTTTTCTATAGCGTTAATGGTTGGAAAATTTGATAAATCAATATTAAAACGTCGGGCGTTATACACTTGAGGGATCAAAAATATATCGGCTAAGGTTGGGGCAAGTCCAAAACAGAACTTTTCAGGGTTATTGTTACTGGCAAGCTGCTGTTCTAATGCTGTAAAACCTTGATCTATCCAGTGGTGATACCATTGTTGTTTTTGTTCTACTGTAACGGTTAATTTGCGTTCTAAATAGTTGAGTACACGTAAGTTATTTAACGGATGGATATCACAAGCGATGGATAACGCAAAGGCTCGGCATTGCGCACTTTCTATGGTGTTACAAGGCAGTAAACTTGGTGTTGGATAACATTGCTCAAGATATTCGATAATAGCGAGAGATTGATATATGTAACATTGGTTATGCTCAAGTGTAGGTAATAAACCCGTCGCATTCATGTTTTTGTAGTGGCGACTGTTTTGCTGATTATCAAGCAGCGAGATCGGCACACAGGTATAATCTAGCTGCTTAATGTTTAAGGCAATTCTTACTCGATATGAGGCTGATGAGCGAAAGTAATCATATAGGGTAAATGCCATATTCAGCTCTCTTTGAGTAATTAAGGTACTTGAAGTTAATGCTTAATAAAGGGAATAACGGCTTGTTCAATAGCCCCAAAAATAGAATGTTTATCAGCATCAAACATTTCTATTTTTACGCTATCACCGTATTGCATGAAGGGAGTTTGAGGCTCGCCTTGTTCTATCATTTCCAGCATTCGTTTTTCAGCAATACAACAAGAGCCAGATAACCTATCTACGTTAGAAACTGTTCCTGAACCTATGATAGTGCCAGCGGTTAATGGACGACTTTTGGCTGCATGATGAATTAATTGGGCAAAGTTAAATGTCATATCAACACCTGCGTTGGGGTTACCAAAGAGCTGCTGATTTAAGTGAACATAAAGTCGATTATTGACCTTGTTCTCTTTCCATGACTCGCCTAACTCATCAGGTGTCACCGCGACAGGAGAAAAAGCCGATGAAGGTTTAGATTGAAAAAAACCAAAGCCTTTAGCCAGTTCTGTTGGGATTAAATTTCTTAGCGACACATCGTTAACAAGCATTAACAGTTTAATGTGTTTCTCAGCATTTTTTACGCTTGTCGCCATAGGGACATCATCTGTAATAACGGCTATTTCAGCTTCAAAATCAACGCCCCAATTAAGATCTTCAACTTCGATGGGCTGTGTAGGGTTTAAAAACTGATCTGACATACCTTGATATATTAAAGGGTCTTGCCAAAAGCTTTTTGGCATCTCTGCACCTCTTGCTTTGCGCACCAACTCAACATGATTAACGTAGGCACTACCATCTGCCCATTGAAAAGCGCGAGGAAGGGGAGATGCACAATGCATTGGCTGAAAAACAAAACGATGCTCAAGCATTTTTCTATTTAGTGCGTGATAAAGATCATTAAGAATGGGTTCAACATCAGCCCAATGGTCCAGTGCATATTGCATGGTAGGGGCAATATGTTGAGCTGATACCGCCCATTTAAGATCGCGAGAAACGACAATGAGCTTTCCATCTCTACTTTGTTGTAATGAAGCAAGTTTCATTGTTGTTATCCTTACTTTTATTGTTATTCAGGATGTTGATGACGTTGCCATGACGCCACATAATTATGTAATTCAACCTCACTAACATTGGGTGCAATATCGAGAGGGTTTCGAGTATCTATCATTACTGCTACTTCATCGATAAATGTTTTAGGTGCTTGTTGGCTTTTTATTAAAGCGTTAGGGTGTGGACCATGTGGAAATCCGCAAGGATGAAACGTGATCATGCCGGGTTTAATATTGTCTCGACTGAAAAAATCGCCATGGTGATAAAAAATCACTTCATCATAATCATTATTACTGTGAAAAAAGGGCACTTTTAAAGCGTTAGGATCGCTTTCAACAGGACGAGGAACAAAGGTACACACAATAAAATTATCACTGACAAAGGTAGAGTGTGCTGATGGTGGAAGGTGATACCGATGGCTCATGAGTGGGCGAATGTCACGCCAATTAAGTTTTAGTACCGTTAGATTTCCTTTCCAGCCGATGCTATCTAAGGGATTAAACGGGTAGCAAATTGTATTAATTTGGTTACGCGCTTTTAACAATATCTGCCAATTATCTTCTGTTTGTTGTGCTTTAAATGCAGCATTGATTTTAGGGTATTCAAGTATTGCGGGATCAAAGAGGGCATGTTCACCGACAATCCCATGATCAACACTTTTAAAACTGTTATTGGTTGCTTCAATCATCAACAAAGTAACCGTGTTGGGCGTTTCAATTCGCCATGTTGTAGAGCGAGGAAGCACAAGGTAATCCCCTTCATTAAAAGGCAGATGACCATAATCGCAATACAAATCTCCACTACCTTGATGAACAAACAATAATTCGTCACCATCACCATTTCGCACCAGATGATCCATACTTTTATTGGTTTGCCAAACACGTAGTTTAATATCGCTATTTGATAGCAGTAGTGGTGCATCCCAAGGTGTATCCCCGATTTGGGGCAAAGCTAAGGCATCAAATGCTCTTGGTTTATGCTCACCACACCATGAGACCCAACTTGTTGGCGGATGTTTATGGTACATGTGCGTTGCTGGGCCAAAAAAACCTTCTCGACCGCATTCGCGTTCGAAACTGTCATTGGGTAAGTCACAATGTGCTTGTTTGCTTGATAGCCCTTCAATAATTGGAAACTGAAACCATTTATGCATTCCTTGCCTCATTATTTACTATTGCTATCACTTAACTGTGGTTGAAAGTGCAGAAATCGCAATATTATTGATTAGATGCAGAATTAAAGATGTTCATTCTTGTTTACATTTTTTGCATCATTAATCAGATTAAGTGTTAGTCAAATTAGGCATTAAAGCCTGTTTTTTAGTGATAAAAATGGCTGATAATAAGGATCACTTCTAATATTTATAGAGTTAATAATAAAAATAATAGTGTCGGTTGGTGGTTAGTCTATAAACGGAGGCTATTATGCAAAAGAAACAGAGTAGTAATCCGACAAAGCATTGTTATGTCTCAAAGCCTGTAGATCGTAATGGGGTTATTACTTGGAATGAAGAAGAAAATGCTATTTGGCATCATCTTATAACTCGCCAACTTCATTGTGTGCAAGGCAAGGCATGCGATGAGTATATAGCGGGTTTAGCTGAATTAGATTTACCTCACGATCATATCCCTCAACTAAAAGAAATAAATCGAGTATTACTCGATACCACAGGTTGGCAATGCGTTGCTGTACCTGCCTTAATAAGTTTTGATCATTTCTTTTCTTTACTCGCACGCAAGCAATTTCCTGTTGCCACCTT
Source organism: Photobacterium sp. GB-72 (assembly GCF_003026095.1). Lineage (NCBI taxonomy): Bacteria > Pseudomonadati > Pseudomonadota > Gammaproteobacteria > Vibrionales > Vibrionaceae > Photobacterium > Photobacterium sp. GB-72. The sequence goes on from NZ_PYNV01000032.1 coordinate 15,760, forward strand.
TATTCGTACTAAGGCTGATATAGATTATTTGCAAGAGCCTGATTTTTTTCATGAAGTATTTGGACATTGCGCAATGCTAACCAACCCATATTTTGCACAATTTACGCATTTTTATGGAAAACTCGGTGTAAAAGCGACGCATGAGGAAAGAGTTTATTTAGCTAGACTATACTGGTTTACGGTTGAATTTGGTTTACTAAATCAAAATGGTAAATACCAAGTTTATGGTGGTGGTATTTTATCATCGCCACAAGAAACACATTACGCGACAGTCAGTACCATACCGCAACGTGTTGCTTTTGATCCTATAGAGGTAATGAGAACGCCATATAGAATTGACATACTACAGCCTAAATATTTTGTATTGCAAAGTATGGAGCAACTTTACCAAGTGACTAACCAAGATATTTTCGGGTTGGTAGCAGAAGCACAGCGAAAAGGATTACGCGCTGCCACCTTTAGCTAAAAGGAAACGATTAATGACGAGTTTAGATAAATTGAAATGTGAAGCATGCCATTCAGGCTCACCAAAATTAAGTGATGATATTTTAGCTGAATACATGGCGACATTACCAGAATGGCAAATTATTAATCCTAACGGTGTAAATCGTATAACTCGTACATTTAAATTCAGTAATTACAAACAAGCGTGGGAATTTAGCAATAAAGTGTCGCAATTAGCAGAAGAAGAATTTCATCATCCGACGCTTGTTTTAGAGTGGGGAAAAGTAACAGTAACATGGTGGACTCATGACATTAAAGGAATTCATTTAAATGATGTTATCTGTGCAAAGAACACTGAAAAATTGTATTTGAGTTAAATCCGCATAAATCGTGCGTATATCATTTGTTTTCTTGTTATAATACGATGTTTTAAATCGGAATTTGCATTAAAAATAAGGCTTTATTTGTTTTTCTAACTTAAAGTTTCTTGCTCTAAATGCAATGAAGGAAGACAATACGCGCCTGTTTATATTTAGTATGTTTAGGTTTTGTCTAAGCAACACTACTTTTACTGTGTCTCGCTGTTTTAACATTTATTAAATGTATTCAACAGTCTGGTACGATTGCAGTAAGAATAGCGATAGAAAGAAATTAACAATGACAACACAAACGCCACAGCAACAAACTCCATCAGAATTGATGATCGCTTGCGAAGAATGCGGATTGGTAGTCGATATCCCAGATATCAAAGATGGACAAAAGGCGGACTGTCCTCGCTGTGGACATACCTTAGCGAAAAGAATCATCATGCCATTTCATCGCCCTTTAGCGTACGGTCTTGCATGTTTGATTATGTTGGTACTCAGCCTTTCTTTCCCTTTTCTTTCATTTAGCGTGAATGGAATGGGGCAACAAATCATGCTGCTGAATGCCGCAGAAACATTACAGCATTTTGAGAATAGCTTCCTTGCATTACTGTTGATGTTAACCGTATTGGTTTTTCCTGCGGTCTACATCATATTAGTCATGTATCTCTATTACCGTGCAGCGCATGTTAAACGAATTGGGTATGTACGCGGTAACCCTGAAACTATAAAGCTGTTGTGCCGAATATTATTTAAAATTCAGCCTTGGCTAATGGTAGATGTATTTCTCATTGGCGTATTAGTCAGTTTGGTTAAAATTTCAGCGTTAGCGCATATTGGAATGGGATACTCATTCTGGGCATTCTGTATTTACAGCGTTTTGGTTGTAAAATGTGTTTCATTAGTTGATCGAACATGGTTGTGGGATCAGTTTTTTGTCATGAAACACATAGAGGGGGTACATGATGGCGACACACATTTATCAAATAATCATGTGGGATGCCATGTTTGTAACCAAATAAATCCTCTGCCTAATAGCCATCATGCCAAATGTATTCGTTGTGAAAGCAAGCTTCATGGTTTCAATCCATCACATTCATTACAGTATTCATGGGCTTATTTAATCGCTTCGATTATTTTTTATATTCCGGCAAATTTGTATCCTATGATGTATACCGTAAGCCTAGGACAAACCGAAGGTTCCACTATCATGGGTGGTGTGGTGATGTTATGGAAAATGGGGTCTTGGCCAATCGCGGTGGTGATTTTTATTGCCAGTATCTTCATTCCTATGGCAAAAATGTTTGCCTTAGCGTGGCTTTATTACTGTGCAGGTAAAAAGCCGAATGACTCAACACGAGAGTCTGTAAAACGTTTAAAAATCTATCGTATGACAGAATTTATCGGTCGATGGTCTATGGTTGATATTTTTGTTGTCGCGATATTAGTTGCACTTGTGCAGTTGAAAAACTTGATGGCTATTTCACCAGGACCTGCTGCAATCTGCTTTGCAACAGTAGTGGTATTTACCATGTTATCGGCAATGAGTTTCGATCCTCGGGTGTTTTGGGGTGAAAAAAATAAAATTAATTATGGTTCAGAGTTAAACACTACTGAATCTAATCAGTAGTCACTAGCCAGTATTAACGAGAAACAGAAAATGAGTGATAACCAGCCAAATGAGGCTAAAGTACAAAACCTGAAGCAAGTATCTGCAATTTGGATCATTCCTGTTGTGGCTTTGGCTATTGGTATTTGGATGTTTGTTCAATATCTTAATAGTAAAGGGCCTGAAATAACGATTCGCCTTCCTAATGCCTCTGGTATTGAAGTGGGTAAAACCGCGATTAAATCTCTAAATGTGAAAGTCGGTGTTGTCACCAAAGTTCAGCTAAGTAAAGACTATAGCTATATAACAGTGACCGCACAGATGGATAATGATACAGAGCGTATGTTGAAAAACGATACTAAGTTCTGGGTTGTTAAGCCACGAATTGGCAAAGAAGGAGTGTCTGGTTTAGATACGCTTCTTTCTGGTGCGTATATTGAAATGCAACCAGGCCAAGGTAAAGATGATAAATATCATTTTAAAGCGCTAGAAGTTCCCCCTGTTGCACCTGCGGATGCGAAAGGATTACGTGTTGTACTGACAAGTCATGAAGCCGGTAAATTGAGTGTTGGTGACCCAGTATTATATGATGGCTTTACTGTTGGTCGCGTTGAGAAAACGAGCTTTGATATCAATAGTAAACTAGCTAATTACCAATTGTTTATCTTTGAACCTTATAATCGACTAGTACGCACAACCAGTAAGTTCATTATGCAATCTGGTATGAATGTACAAATGAGTGCTGAAGGTTTTAACGTCAAGATTGGATCATTGGAATCGTTAATTACTGGTGGTGTCACATTCCAAACACCATCTGATGATCAAGGTATGGCTCAGAATAAACAATTAAAACATTACCGTTTATTCGATAGTGAGCAAGATTATCACGAGAAAATGTACGATAAGTACTTAAACTTTGTCATGTTATTTAAAGAATCCATTCGTGGTTTGAAAGCGGGAGCACCGATTGAATACCGTGGTATTCAAATTGGTACGGTACAGAAAGTGCCATTGCGTTTACCAAACAGTGAAGAAGGTTTTACAAGCGAACAAATCCCTGTACTGGTACGTATCGATTTAGGTCGAGTATATAACCATTCAGATGAAGGTACATTGGATAATCTGCGTGTAAATCTTGAAAAAGAGTTTAAGAACGGACTTCGTGCAACATTGAAAACCGGTAATTTATTAACAGGTGCGCTATATATTGGCACTGATGTGTACAAAGGCGAGAAACCTGAAAAACTGGCTAAATATGATGGTTACGAAGTCTTTCCAACTAAAGCGGGTGATCTTGCTGAAGTGCAGAAGCAGTTAACTAATTTACTCAATAAATTTAATAAACTTCCTGTAGAAGATACATTGAATTCAATGACTGCGACTTTAAAGGCATCTGAGAAAACAATGAATTCAGCAGCGCGTGTTACACAAGATCTTGATCGTATTCTTAAGCAAAAAGATACTCAGACATTACCGTCTGATATTAAAGCGAGTTTGAAAGAGATCCAAAACACCTTAAATGGCTTTAGCCCAAATGCAGCAGCGTACCAAAATTTACAAGGTGCACTTGTACAATTTGAGCAAGTGATGACGGAACTACAACCCGTACTTCGTCAATTAAATGAGAAGCCAAATTCATTAGTGTTTGGTGATGAGAAAGCGAAAGATCCTATTCCAGTTGGAGGCCGTAAATAATGAAAAAGTGGTTATTAATTGCAGCGGTAGCGCTTGCTGGAACAGGATGTAGCTCAACAGAACCGGCATTAAAAACATATATGTTACCGATGCCAACCAGTGCGAATACGGCACATAACATTAGTAATAAATCATTGTTAATTGTGCGCCCTGTTGAAGTTGCGGCACATCTTGCTGGTACTGGTTTAGTGTATCAAACCAGCCCCACTGAAATTGTTGAAGCGCAGCAAAACCTTTGGGGTGAATCACTGAGTACGCAGTTAACGCGTCGAATCACATTTGATTTACGCCAAAAACAAACTAAGTTTTGGGCAACACAGCTAACACCAACATTGTCTACTGCAGGTATACCACGCTTACAAGTGCGTATTAACCAGTTTAATGGTGTTTATAGCGGTGTTGCTGAAGTGGCAGGTGAATGGTTATTGATTAATGGTAATGGCGATTTACAAACCGTACATCCATTTTCATTCCGTGTACCTTTAGCAAAAGATGGTTATTCAGCGCAAGTGGAAGCACTGTCTAAAGGTGTGGATGAGTTAACGACTCAGTTAGCACGCTCTATCAAGTAGTTTTTGAACAGTAGAGTAAATATTAAGCCGACGTTAAATACGTCGGCTTTTTTATTTTTAAGAATATGAGATTCATTATTGTAATTGGCTTATTTAAATACTAGGGTTTTGTCTTTGATTTTAGAGAGAAAGATGAAATGAAAAAACTAAATGGTTCCTGTTTATGTGGCAAGGTGCAGATAGAAGTGCCTGATGATTTTGAGTATATGGGAAATTGTCATTGTTCTGAATGTCGTAAATTTACGGGGTCAGATTACTCATCGGTGGGAGGATTAAGCTCAGAGAAATTTCGCTTTAAAACAGGTGAAGATACTGTGTCGCTATTTCAAAAAAGTGAAGAAACGGAACTCGCTTTTTGTCGAATCTGTGGTTCAAGTTTGTTTTCAAAGAAACTAAAAACAGGCAAGCATAATATTCGTTTAGGAATTTTAGATGATATTCCAACGCATAAGCCGAGTTTTCATATTTTCACGGCATCTAAAGCACCATGGAATGACATAACCGATAACTTAATACAGTTTGAGAAAGGCCCTGTTAAATAGCGTATAGATAGACAAGGAAGACAATTAACAAGGAGGTAACTGATGTATATCGGTGAAGTGTCTAAATTAACAGGAGCATCGGCCAAAGCCATACGCTTATATGAGTCGTTAGGCTTGTTGGGAACAGTAGTACGAAAGGGGAGTTATCGTATTTATGATGATAACCATGTTAGAACCGTTATTTTGATTAAAGATGCACAATCTATTGGGGTTAGTCTTGCGGAATTTAAGAGGCTGCTAGGAGATAAAACAGTGCTAAGTTGGGATGTTGTAAGCATATTTCTTGAGCAGAAAAGTAAAGCAATTGAAGAACAAATTAACCTATTGCACCAGCAGCAATCGATGATCAAAACATACCAAGACAATATTAATAAGTGTTTAGAAACTAATTGACTCTTCCCTACAGGGCAAGGTGTAAACTGAGCTTAAAAAGGGAGAGATATTTATGTGTATTAAGCTTCAATAGTAAATAGAAAATTATATTCTAGGGGGAGTAAACGAAGATTGTAGTGTTAGACATGTAACTAATTCTAAATGAACATAAATACATAGTTATACGTGATCGAAGCAATGAAGTAGTGTATTAGCATTCTAACACCATGAACTTATTATTTTAGACGATGTAATTATTTTCTATATTTTATTTTTTATACCAAGAAATATAATCAAAAATTCAGCCAAAAATAAGTGTAGTAGTCAATAAATACTGGTCTTATTTTAGAGGTTTACCAATATGGTTGTCAGACTTATTAGATATTAATCCGCCATTATATTGATGTAGTTGTAATTGGCTAAAATAGTGATTGTAGTGGTACATTAAATTTGGCCACCTACTCAGAGGTGATATCATCACCTCTTAACATGGATAGGTGACATCATGACAAAACGAACAAGACGATTATTTAGTGCTGAATTTAAATTAGAGGCAGC
>NZ_PYNV01000033.1:0-21418 GCF_003026095.1 Photobacterium sp. GB-72
GCTGCCTCTAATTTAAATTCAGCACTAAATAATCGTCTTGTTCGTTTTGTCATGATGTCACCTATCCATGTTAAGAGGTGATGATATCACCTCTGAGTAGGTGGCCAAATTTAATGTACCACTACAGAATCCTTATGAATATAGCTACGAACACTTGTGTTCACTGGTTTCGCAAACTTTTTGATGAACTGTTGGGTGTCTGTGGATCAGGATAAGAATAGGAGAAAATGGGAAAGGAAATACAGCTGGAGAGGATATTTCAACCCAAAGTACTGACGTACTCTGGGAGGAAAGTTCATTCATTACCACAGAAGGAATGTGGATTTTTAAATATATTAAGACATTGCAATATAGCCTTTATCTTTAATGATTTTTTGTCCTTCTGGCGACATGATCCAAGCTAGGAACTCTTTAGCTGCAGGTTTTAGTTTACCCGGTTGGTTTAGCACCAAGAAGGGACGTGAAAGTGGGTAAGTCTTATTCAGTACATCTGCAACAGAAGCTTTATGGCCGTCTACCTCAACTGCTTTTAACGAGTTATCAATAGAACCTAATGACACAAAACCTATCGCATCTTTGTTATTCGCAACGACTGTTTTTTCAATACCATTACCACTCGCAACTTGTGCGCGTTGGCTGATAGTCGATACTTTAACGCCGTTAATTTTTGTGGTTAGTTCCATTAACTCTTCAAACGCACCTCGAGTACCAGAACCATTTTCACGTGTTGTTACAACTACAGGGTCACTATTACCACCAACTTGAGACCATTGGGTAACATCACCTTTAAATAATTGCTCGATTTGCGATTTTGTTAGGTTGTTAACCGGGTTTTTTGGGTTAACAACAACAGCAATACCGTCACGAGCAATTTCCGTTTCAACCAATCCTGCTTTTTTCTCTTCTGCTGATAGGTTACGTGAAGCCATACCTAGATCATTTACACCTTCGATTGAAGACTTAATGCCTGCAGTTGAACCCGTACCGTTGATGTCAATAAATACGTCAGGGTGGCTCTTATGGTAGGTTTCACCTAACACTTCCATTACCTCTGTAACAGAAGTTGAACCTGATACGGCGATGTGTTCTGCAGCCATAGCAGATGTAGATACTGCCGCAGAACTTAAAATTAATGAAAGTGCAAGAAGTGACTTAGTCATGTGTATCCTTTAGGGGCTTAGTTATTTGCTGACTAAGTTAAAGCGACTATGTGACAACTTTGTTTCAAAAAATATTATTAGGAAGCAAGGTTAGATTCCAATAATGAAATAGTTTTGTTTCAAAAATGGTTAAAGCCCACGACGCTTCCAAAATTGCCCTTCATCATTATTGAAAACATTGAAGGTTTTTTCCGCAATTATGTTGTTATTCATTTCTAATGTCATACGCCACGGGCCAACTTTATTGCTGATGGGAGCCCAAATTGTATCGCCAAGGTAAAAATCCCAATCATTATTACCAACATAAACATACCCATCGAATGGTTCTAAGACTTCACCGTCGTCATTAGTGATGTTGGGGTGGTAAATGCAGTAATGAACCTTTTCGCCTTTGGCTTTTTTTATATTAACGGTAAAGCCAAATTCAATATCAATTTCAGCTGGAATGTCTAAGGTAAACTCTTTGATCTTCGGTAGCTTTTTTGAGTCTGCATCCCAGGTGGTGAAAATGCCGTATGAGTGTAGGTGTATAATAGGTTTATTTTTTGCCATTGATTGTGGATCTCGTTTGATGAACGGTACGGATGAGATAACCGAATAATAAATCAAAAAACATTAATTTTCTTTTCAAATTAAGATGTTAGCAAATATTTCTTCAGGGTATGATATGTTTTCTGATAATTTAGATGTTAATAACTCTTATTATGAATGGAAATAGTAAATGGAACCAACAGTTTGGATATGGGGTTTACTAGCATGCGCTGTCGTTAGTGGGTTTTATCGTAAAACACTATTGACTGGTGTATTAGTTACTTTAGCTTTACTTGCTGCGGTATTTCAAGAGCGGTTATCAATCATTGCTATCGCTGGTGTTGCGATTGGTTTTTGTGTGGCGTATTTCACCGCGAAGCAAGAAGGGAAGTGGCGTTATGCTGGGTTAAGCTTCATGTTGATTTGGTCTTTAGCGCTTTTTGCTCACGCAATTCCCGGTTTTGATAATCTACAAGTATTAGATAAGGTGTACGCTAGCCTTGATAGCACACCGTTTACTATGTATTTAAATTTGGATAAACCGTTGGTTTTCTTTGGTTTGTTATTGGCATATCCAGCATTGTTAGGGAGTAACAAAACTTGCAATTTTAAAGTACTCGCTTTAGTTGTGATGGGATGCTTGTCGTTATTACCTATTGCTGCGGGGTTAGGAGCGTTAAAGTTTTCTTTTTCGACACCACATTGGTTGTGGTTATTTGTGCTAAACAACTTGTTGTTTACTTGTGTAGCAGAAGAAGCACTTTTTCGCGGTTTTATCCAACAAGGTTTATCGAAGCGTTTCGGTTGGGTAATCGGGCTTGTTGTTGCTAGCTTACTGTTTGGATTTGCACATATTGCTGGTGGCATGTTGCTAGTTGTGTTCGCAGGTCTTGCCGGTTTATGTTACGGCTTGGCTTTCTATCTGACAGGGCGTTTATGGGTAGCTGTATTAGTACACTTTATGTTTAATTTGACGCATTTGATTTTCTTTACTTATCCGATGTTAGCAAAATAAGTAATAAAGCGGTCAGATCAAGGTGACCGCTTTATGTATTTACTACTGACGAGTTATTAGCGTAAGTGATCCATGACGACTAATACCGCTGCGAGTGTGTCGCTACCAAATGCCACACTTCGCTCTGGTGACCAACCGTATAAGCTGTCTGGTTGGTTGTTGTGATCTTTAAATGGCATTTCAATAGTGTAAGAAAGACATTTAAACTCTTCTGCTACCCAGTTAGAGCCGACTGTTAGGTTTGCTTCACCGGGCTTATCTTTATCGTAACCATGTTCAACTTGGAACTCTGGTGTAATTGTTAGCAGTGCTTGCTTGAACATATTTTCAAGGTTTTCAAAGCGAGCATCATAAGATGGAATCCCTTCTGAACCCGCAACGAAGTTATAAGGAATCGCTTCATCACCATGAATATCAAGGAAGAGATCCACACCTGTTTCAAACATTTTTTCACGCACGTAGAAAACTTCTGGACTGTTTTCTAGTGATGGTGTTTGCCATTCACGGTTAAGGTTTACACCAATCGCGTTTAGGCGAAGGTGACCACGCGCACTACCATCTGGGTTCATGTTAGGCACAATGTAGAAAACGGCTTTTTCAAGTAAAGCACGACCGACAGTATCGGTTTCATCCAGTAAACGTTGAATAAGACCTTCAGCAAACCATTCAGCCATTGTCTCGCCTGGGTGCTGACGTGCAATCACCCATACTTTCTTTTTATTTTCAGCGGTTGATTCATCACCAATAACCAATAGACTCATATCTCGGTTATCAAGTGTGTGGCCTAATGTTTCTAAACGGCAGTTGTAGTGGCTTTGTGCAAGGTGAAGAAGATCTTGATGGCGGTCATAGCTGTATGGTGCAAAGTAAGCAAAATACATTGATTCATTTTCAGGGATCACGCTGAAGGTTAATTTATCGCCATCAAATTCAGCTGGAATGCGGAACCATTCTTCACGATCGTAAGAAGCAACGACATCATAGCCTTTCCAGCCTTCAGGGTAGGCTGAATTTGCCAGATCTAGGATTGTAAAGTTATGCGGTTGTTGAGCTTCTGTTTCTAAACGGAAGTGGAACCATTGATGAAGTTCAGAGTTATTATCGTTAGGAATAGTTAACTGAATGTCGTCTTTGCTATCCGCTTTAACAACGTTAATACTTCCACTTTCAAAGTTACTGAAGATTTTCATTTTTAGTTTCTCATTCTAGGCTTTAATCTCAACTTACCACAAAGATAGTCTGCCTATGATGTTTTTTCCGTTATAAAACACGGCAATTGATTTGTATGATTAATAAGTAATCAGTCGTTCTACTCAGATTGAAGGACGACTGACGTTGAGCGCGATTATTTCATTTGTGAATAGTATTCAGAGATATCGGCGATATCTTGATCAGATAAATTTTTAAGTTGGGCTTTCATCATTGACGACATCCCCCCAGTGCGGCTGTCATTTAAATATGCTTGCATTGAGTTATATAAATACTCTGCATTTTGGCCTTTTAGATTCGGGTAATCTGGGCGTGGTGCAATGCCATTGCTACCGTGACAAAAACGGCAGCTCGGCGTTTTTATTTCACCTTGGGTGGCATCACCATCAGGCATTGCCATAAGTGAGCTTGAAAAGAGAAGCGTGATAAGACTTGCTGTAAAAAATGAATAGCGCATAGTTTTTATATGACTGCAAAATGAAAGGTAATTACTATCATAAGCTGTTGTTTATACCATGCAATATTTTGTTATTGTTTGATGTAACAATATGTTAGTAACTTTATTCCAAGTAAGTGTTATCACGTTATGAAGATTCAATGTTGTCACAAGGTGGACTTTCTAAGCTATTGACTAGTGCCTTAATAAATCGCGCGGCTTCTCCTCCCGTACATGCTCGATGATCAAAGGTAATAGAAAGAGGCAGTACTTTTATGGTTTTTACACGTTCGTCTTCCATGATCACTTTATCCATGATCCGTCCAGCACCAATAATGGCAACTTGCGGTGGTGTCACAACGGGAGTGGCAAAAATACCGGCAATAGCGCCGTAGTTAGAAAGTGTGATGGTTGCTTTTTGTAATTGATGACGATCTATTTTTCGGCTGCGAATACTGGCAGCGGTACGATCAATCCAGCGTCGGATCCCTTCCTGATGATATTGTTCTGCATGATGTAACACAGGCACATACAGGCCATGACTGCTATCGACAGCAATACCAATATTAACAGTTTTATGTAAACACCTTGTCATTGTTTCCGCATCAAACCATGCATTAAGCGCAGGCTCTATATGACAGGCGTTATTAATAGCTTTAACTAGATTGACCGTTATGTCGTCATCTTTTTGCCAGTGATATAAATGTGCTTCTTCAGTCAGAGTGACTGAAGCGACATCATGGTGCGATCGCGTCATATTCTTTGCCATATTACGGCGCGATCCTCTTAATATTTCAGTCCCTGGTATTTGTTGTTGGTAAGCAAGATAGACATCATTATCAATAATTAAGTGATTAGCCCCAGATCCGGTAATTTCTTTAATATTGACACCTAACTTCTGTGCCAATAACCGTGCTGAAGGGGTCGCAATTAATGGATGATGTTGATTAGCAATCGAGTGTAAATTAACGGTTTGATTTGCATCATCACAGATCGGATCAACATCAACATGTTTATCAAGCTGGGAGATGTTGCCTACAACCGTAGCCGAAGAGGATCTGTGATTTGCAGAGCTTGGACTGATTTTTTCTGGCAGTACGCTCGCAGTATTCGCGAGTAACTCATCGATTTCTAGCAAGCATTGACCAATATTAATAACATCGCCTTCGTTACCATAACGATGGACAATTTTTCCACTATAAGGTGCAGGAACATCAACCGTTGCTTTTGCTGTCTCTACAGTGACGACCACTTGATCGGTTTTCACAGTATCGCCAATATTAATATGCCATTGCACAATTTCTGATTCAGCCAGACCTTCACCAAGATCGGGTAATGTGAATGCTTTCATTGCCAACCCTCCATGAGTTCACGAGCGGCATTTACAATGTCATCGTGTTGGATCATAAAATAATCTTCATTACGATAATAAGGCATGATGGTATCAAACCCTGTTAGGCGTTTAGGCGGTGCTTTCAGTAAGCACATCGCGCTTTCAGCTACTCTTGTAATGATCTCTGCACCAACACCGCAGGTTTTTGCTGCCTCATGCACCACTAATAAGCGGCCTGTTTTTTCGAGTGATGCTGTAATGGTCGCCATATCGATAGGTTTGATACTGGCTAAGTCAATCACTTCAAGTTCTATGCCATGATGAGATAAGGTTTCTGCTGCTTGAAGTGATTCGACCACACAAGCGCCCCAAGTCACTAGGGTAATATCTATTCCTTTTCTCAACGTAAAACATTGCTCAAGCGGTAAAGCGAGACCGTTATTTTCGACATGTGATTTAACGGTTCGGTAAATCCGTTTGGGTTCAAAGAATAAGATCGGATCGTTACTGCGAATCGCGGCGAGCAGTAATCCATAAGCACGTTGCGGTGAAGAGGGGATCACAACTTTTAAGCCCGGAATGTGGGCAAACATTGCTTCGATACTTTCAGAATGATGCTCTGGTGCATGAATGCCTCCACCGAAAGGGGCTCTAAACACAGCAGGGCAGGTTAAGCGGCCGCGAGTACGATTTCTTAGTCTTGCTGCATGGCATACTAGGTGCTCCATTGCTGGAAAAATAAAGCCTTGAAATTGAAATTCAGCAATAGGTCGGAGACCCTGTGAGGCCATACCAACAGTGACACCAGCAATTAACGACTCTGCCAGTGGTGTATCAATCACACGTTTACAACCAAAAGCCTGTTTTAAACCGAGTGTGGCACGAAAAACGCCACCATTTTCACCAATGTCTTCACCCAAAATAACGACATTAGGATCGTGCTGCATTTCATAGTGAAGAGCGAGGTTAACTGCTTCTATTAATGTAATATCAGCCATTACTCCCTCCTGAATTTTGCTTCTCCATTCGCATCGCTTTATTGATAAGCGCGTCGCGTTGATAGTGCAGATCGGGATCGGCTTTCTCATAAAGATAATCGAATGCTGATTCTGGCGCTTGTACAGTGAGAGCAAGGTATTGTTCAACGGCTTGATTAATACGCTGATGGCAAATGTCTAACCATTGTGACTCTTCGGTTTCTGACCATAAATTTTGATTGATTAAATAGGTTTTTAATCGAGCAATAGGATCGTATTGCCACGCTTGTTTGACTTCTTCATCTTCACGATAACGAGAGGCGTCGTCAGCAGTCGTATGATCACAAAGTCGATAACTTATCGCTTCTATTAATGTCGCACCTTTACCTTTTCGTGCCTGATCTAAACTTTGTAGAAGGGCATCGTACATGGCAACAATATCATTGCCATCAACCATGATACCTTTGATTCCTGCGCCTTTGGCTTTATCGACTAAGTGTTCGGCATGACATTGCAAATGCAGTGGTACAGAGATCGCCCATTGATTATTGTTGATTACAAATACTAAGGGGATATTCCAAACACCAGCGCAATTGAGAGATTCTAAGAAGTCACCTTTTGAGGTTGCTCCATCACCACAAGTGGCAACGGTTGCTCTATGTAATCCTTTGATTTTCATTGCTGCTGCTATACCGACAGCATGAGTGCATTGTGTTGAAATTGGCACGCAAAATGGCATATCGTCATTATGTGAAATATCAGGGGATGTTGAGGGGAAATTGCTACCTAATTCATCGCCGCCCCAGTATTGCAAGTTCTGCAACATACTTATACCCCGCGCCCATAGTGCGGGCATATCACGGTAATAAGGGGCAAGCACATCGGTAGATTGCATAGCAGAACCAATCGCGATACCAATGGCTTCCGCGCCAAGGTGTGAAGGATAAGTCCCTAACTTTCCTGTTCTTTGTAAGGCAATTGCTTTTTTATCATAGTGACGAACTAAAACCATATCGCGGTAAAATTGCTGTAGCAATGTATCATTAGCCCACTCAGGAAGAGGGGTGACTAAATGACCACGGTGATCTATATAACGATGCATGGGTTGTGTCTGTCTATTCATCCCAAGCTCCTTGTGTTTTATCACCTCTTTATTATTTTCTGCTAAGAAGTGAATCGTTATAACGGCTTGAACTGGATAATTTAAGTGTAACGAATAGACAGCAACTTGCTTGAGCTTTCTCGTTGATATAACAGTAAACAAAACAATACAGCGAATTTATTGGAAAAAAGACCTATTGTTTACAAATGGTAGTTAATTATGCTTATTTTTGATGTAAATGATGGTCTTTTATGTTGCTATGTGTCTGGCGATAATCTTACTCGGCTAAAACGTGCAAACCGTGGAATACCTCGTTCGGTATACCCGTTGTAACGAAACTGAATGGTAGTGCCAAGGGGGGGAGGGTTTTTGCGTTGTTGTTCAGTAAAGCCTGTTCCTATCTTAAAGGTTTTATTATTGATTGTTTTTACCCAAATAGATCCCATTAATCCCTGATATTTTCCATTTCCCTTTTCGTAACCAATAACAATTGCTTCAGCATCTTGATGTTGTTTGAGTTTTAGTAACTTATTTGTTCTGCCTGCGACATAGTAGTTATTGATATGCTGAAGCATTAAGCCTTCACCATGGTTATTAACGATAATATCAAGCCATTGCGTAAGAATACTGATTTCGTTAATACGTTTATGCTCAACTAGATAAAGCACGTTGTTTGGCACTGTACTGTGAGTCTGGATAAGTTTAACTAAGCTGTTGTAGCGTTGTTCAAAAGGTAAATCTGATGTAGGTAAATCAAACACCATATACTTGACGTTACGCCATGCCTTGTCGTTAGGGACGTGATCCATGACTATTTTAGTCAGAGCTTGGAATTTACCACGTTGTAGCCATAATTCTCCATCAAGCGCTATTGCGGGTAAGTTTTTTATAAACCAATGAGGAGCATGGATTTGTCTACCTGATTTTGTCGTAAGTTGTGTGCCATTCCAATAAGCTCTAATGCCATCAAGCTTCTCACTAACAAGGTATTCTCTGACAGGGAATTCTATATTATCAATAACACTGTTCTTGTCATTAAGGTGCTGTAAATCTAAGGCTTTAGCTTTCATTAATTCAGGGGTTGATTGTGCAGAAAATGAAAGTGTCAGCATGACTAATGCTGCGATAGGTGAGAGCGGTTTATTTATATAATTAAGATGTTTTCTTGAGGAAACTTCAGCAGCAGTTAATATGTTTATCATCGCCTAACCTCTAAATTATAATTAGTAATAATTAAGGTATTAGACACTTGTAATAATGGAAAATATCAATACGGTTTCATATTGAAATAGTGTGTTGTCACTCTAAAATTTCTTCGAGATGATACAAGTATTAACAATTTAATGTGTTTTAAGTATATTTAGTTGTTGTTAAGTCTCGATAATGATGTCGTTTTTTTAACTACAACATCCGCCTTTGTTGTATAGCTATCAGCGCAATTATAGAAAGCTTGTGCTTGTTTATGATCAGCAACAAAAGAGAGAGGTTGCTCTAGTCCTTCTATATAAATCCGCGAGCGGTTGCCGTGAGAGCGAAAAGTATCGATGAATAATTTTGGGCTGACATTATCATTCGCGATAGTCGTGCTGTAGATGACATTTTTACTATCAATACGTTTGAAAAGGTTATGATCGACTAAGTACTTTATATCTGCTTTAGTTTTATTAAAGATCGGCTCTTGAGTTAATTTACCTCGAGATGGTGCGGATAAGTCATTGAAATGATATATTTTAATATCAAATTTACTATGGTAGTTAGATGATAACGCCAAAATAATCTTATCTTGATGTCGCTCTTCTTTTATACGTAACGTACAAGCAGAATTGTTTTGGATATAAACTGAATTTTCAAGCAGAGGCGTTGAAAAAGCAGAAACAGTGAGAAAAAGTAGTGGTGTAATCATAGTGCGCACCATATAGACATACATCAGTGTAAATCGAGGACAACATTTTGTTCCTACTTTAAACACTAGTGCTTATGGCAATCAAAATGTGGCTAACATTACAAACTATTATTTGTAATACACATTATTATTTCTGAGACGGCAATCTAGATTTATAGATAAAACCTTAAATTAAACTGCACGAAGTGAGGTTGTTCGAAACCTTGCTATAAATATGACAATTGATTACATATTAAATGTTAAATTACGCATTTAGATAATAACAAAAATTAGAAATGTGCTGTTGCTGTATGTTTAGGAGAAAAAAATATGTCGAGTAGTACTACAGGAAAAACTACAAAACGTAACTGGAAATTGTCGTTACTTCTTGGGTTATTAGCTGGCGGGGCATTGGGCGCAGGTATACAGCATTACAATAATGTGCCTGTGACGACGGCATATAGTACGTTAAAAAGTGACTATCAGTCAGTAGTTGACGAACTCAATAAAGAAAAGTTATCAGTTAAACAGTTAACAGATGAGAAAGCGTTACTTGTTGAAAGCTCTAATCAAAAGTTAGACGCACTAAATTTGCAGTTAGATCAACAAAAGGTTCAGCTTGAGCAATTAACACAGCAATTAACTAATATTCAAAAGCAGCAAGAGACAACCCAAAAACTGGTCGTGACCAAAAAGAAACTTAATAAAGAAGTGGTAGCGCTAAAAACTAAAACCAAGCAACAAAAAGAAGTGATCGATAATTCAAATGTGTTGTTTGAACAAAAATCAAAGACACAGCATGATTTAGCTGTAGTTCAAAGGCAAATAGTGGCTCTTAGCCCTGATATAAAAAAAGCAAAAAAAGCATGTGCAGAGTTTAAATCCGGTAATAGCTGGAACTGGGTATCACAAAAAGATTGTGATAATTACGCGGATTTTCAAAAGAAGCTTAATACGTTAAAAGCACAAGAAAGTCAGTTAAAACAGTCGTTAGCTACGCTTAATAAGAAAATTAATGCGTAATGAGTTAACCTTTATCAAGGTTCTTTCTGAGTGCTAGGAATAGCCTCAAAAAGGCCGCAATGTTGATCTTTTACAGTGAAGTGACACTATAAAATGAGGCATTGCGGCTTTTTATAATTTAGCTATTAACCTATAGGTTGAGCAAGTGAAGCAGGAAAACCGCGCTGAATGGCAATTTTTTCCGCATTCGCCACTATTTCTTGTTTATCTAACTGCAAGGTTGTTGAAAAAAGCTGCTCTCTTGTCGTTACATCATCATGATACGCATTGATGATTCCTTTTGTGATGAGTTCATTCACAATAGCATCGGCTGCTGATAGTGCTGATGAAGCTTTTACTATTTCAGAACGCGCATAGTTGTCACCAGAGAACGATATATCTGCAGCACGAAGCGTTGCATCAGTCCCTGGGATTTGCTGAGCGCCAAATAATGGTTTTCCGCCTACAACAGCACTTTTAAATGTATCAACATATTGTGCGACATGTTTTATCGCTTTTTCTGTACGCTCAATCACTTCTTCTTCAGACCATTGACGGTTTAATTTTTCTTTAAAAGCGTCATTAAGTTTTGGTTGAGCAGAGGAATGATCAGAGGTTACTAACCCATTTTCAAATAGAGTAATGTCTTTTGTCATTCCATGTAATTGGAAGTAGCCATTAGGGTAAGGTGTGAGTTGAGCCATGCCTTTTGGCGTACCACGCTCACCATGAATAATCACTTCTGGCCAATGCCCCTCACATTTCTCCCAGCGTGTCACATAAGCGGCTTTAAATTCTACCATTCGCTCTCGTGGAATATGAGCAAGATCATCGATTGTGCCAGAACGATAGCCACAAGCATTGATCAAGTAATCAACAGTACATTGTTGCTTATGATTATCCTGAGTTTCATAAGTGATTAACCATCGCTGAGTGGCTTGGTCAAATTCAACCCCACACACTTTACTTGAAAGTAATACATGACAGTTCTCCATCTGCTTCAGTGCTAGGGATGCGGTTGCTGCAATTCGAAATACACTTAAACCATACTCTTGTACCATTACGATAGGGTATTTGAATTGATCTAATTGAAGCGATTTGGCGACAGGGATCATCCAATCATCAGGTGTGACTGGGTATGTTGGATTATCTAAGAGCTTTAACTTTTCTATATCTTGCTGCGAATAGAGAGTGAAGTAATCACTAGGCTCACCTAGCACTTTATTCTTACTATCTCGTTTCACCAATTGTTCGTAAGTAGTTCTTAGTAAATCTAAGCGAGGTATTAAATCTAATGCCGAGCCGTTATCGTCAATGGGCACAGCGATAACAGTTGGGCGAATGTTCGCGGTATGTTTGAACACTCTGAGCGTATCAATCGATTGCTCCAATAGGTTGAGACACTGTTGACTAGAAATCTCACGATATAAATTTCCGCCCGCATGAAGATGGCAAATAGGTGGGCCGTTAACGAGACTTATCCCTTCTTCGAATAGGTTTATTGAAATTCCCAATTCAGCAAGACGAAGTGCAATCGTAGCACCCGCGACCCCTCCACCAATAATACCAACAGTTGAATGGCTAATGCCTTCTGAAGAGTGGCGCTCTGAAATATTCATAATGATTAGGCTTAAATGTGAAATTCAATAGTGGTTATAAGGTTAAAAATTGTATGGCTTTAATTAAGGATGTTAAGCCAATTGTATTTTACAAGGATACAGTTACGAGAGAAATATAAAGTTAGATCAAAAGTTAGAACAATCGCACTTATTTTTTTTTGCTCACAAAATAGCCGCTTTGTTTAATTAAGCATAAATATGAATGAAAAGTGGATATAAAAACCGAGTCAATAGCTGGAAAATAAAATTACACAATCATAAGTACGATAGGGTTTGTTGTTAAAATGTGACAATTATTTTATTTTATAAAAGCAGATTTTTATGTGTTTTTTTTATGAATCTTTAAAATACAATCGGTTAAAAAAGATAAATGTTACAAGAAATTTTTTAATTATAGCTTTTTATTTTCATGTTTGGTAAATTAACCCCTGTTTTTTTGAGGTGATACACAAAAATAAAAACTATGTTTGTATTTGTGAGTTTAAGCATCTAAAAAAGCACCTGTAGTGGCAACATTCATAAAATAAAGGATAAAAAACATGTCTAAAGCACGTTTTGCGATTTTACCTCTTGCACTTTTAATTTCTGGTGCAGTGAACGCAGCAACTGAAAACCCATTCTACGCTGGCGTTCGTGCTGGCGGCACTCATTACGCTGACTTCGATTCAAAGACTGCAGTTAATGGTGGCTTTACTTACGGTAATCCAAGTTCTGAGTTTCGTATTGATCGTGATGATTTCGCTGCAGGTCTATTTATGGGTTACAACGTAACACCATGGTTTGCAATTGAGGGTGGTTACACTTGGTTAGGTGAAGTGACTCTAAAAGGTGACAAGCATCATGACAAAGGTAAAGTAGAACAACAAGTTATCGACCTTGTAGGTAAGTTCACTTACCAAGCGACTGATAAAGTAGATCTATACACTAAAGTTGGTGGTGCATGGCAGTTCACTCGTGCTAAAGGCCTTCCAACTCAAACAGAAACCGATCGTGATGACAGCCTAATTGCAACTGCAGGTCTAGGTGCTGAATACCACTTCACTGATAACCTATCTGCACGTGCTGAATACCAGTACTACCACGATATGGAAACTAAGCCGACTGGTACTGATACGAAGGTAAGTTGGGATACTCACTACTACGGTATGAGCCTAGTTTACGGTTGGGGCGCTCCTGCACCAGTTGTTGTACCAGTAGTTGAAGAAGTTGTTGAAGCTGCAACTGTTCAAGTTGAGCCAATTTCTGTAACAATGCCTTTCGCATTCGACAGCGACACACTAACTACAGAAGACCAAGCACGTCTTGAGCCTATCGCTCAGCGTCTAGTTAACTTCCCTAACGCAGAACTAGTTGTTATCGGTCACACTGATAGCCGTGGCTCAGAAGCTTACAACCAGAAGCTTTCTGAAGAGCGTGCTAAGACTGTAGCGGTATACCTAATGAAGCACTTCAACATCGATGCAAGCCGTGTTAAAGGCGAAGGCCGTGGTGAGCTAGATCCAGTAGCTTCAAACGACACTGCTGAAGGTCGTGCTCAGAACCGTCGTGTAGATGTAACTACTCCTGGTTTTGAAATCCAAGCTGAAGTTGCAGAAGCTGTAGTTCAGTAATTAACTCTTTTGAGTTATAAAAAAGCGCCGCAAGGCGCTTTTTTTATGTTTGTAATAAAATTTAAAATCAATGTTAAACTATTACTTTATCGTAGTTTAATGGTATGAGAGTCGAATGACTATTTGGAAAAGAGAGTTTAGTTTAGCAAGCCTTAATAAAACCTCAGAAAATACATTAATTAAACATTTAGGTATTACCTACTCAGCTTTTGACGAAGAATCACTCTCGGCAACAATGCCAGTTGATCACAGAACACACCAGCCACTGGGTATGTTACATGGTGGAGCCTCAGTCGTTTTAGCTGAAACATTAGGGTCAGTAGCCGCAAATTTGTGTGTAGATCATGATAAGTACTGCGTTGGCTTAGATATTAACGCAAATCATATTCGTGCAATAAGAGAGGGGGTTGTAACTGGCCGTGCTAGTGCTCTTCATTTAGGCGCAACCACACAAGTTTGGCAAATCGAAATAAGAGATGAAAGACAGCGATTAATTTGTACTAGCCGATTAACAATGGCCGTCATTATTAATAAGAAGAAGAAATAAAATAACCGATGATAATACATTTTGAACAAGGTCGAATTATCGCGACTCAACGAGAAGTCGTTGTGAGAATTGATGGAAATTGCAGGATTAACCTTCAAGCACAAGTTGATGAGCTAACACTTATTTCTGGCGCTAATGTTGTTAGTGCTGTTGGTAGCGGGATTAATTGGTCTATAAAGTTAGATTCGAATGAGCAATTGCAACAACTTGCTAATGAAATAGGTATTGCGATTACTATTTATTAACCTTTTTTGCTTTATATTGAATAAAGAATATTAAAATTATCTTTATGAACTAATTTATTTCTGAATAACCTAGTTGAAATTATAAATATGGAATATTATTCCTTACAGGAAACATTTACCTCTCATCGGGTATGTTAGAGTAATAATTGAACAATAATAAGAATTTCACATGTCTAAAAAATATATTGCATTACTACCGCTTGCATTAGTTGTATCAACCGCTGTATCTGCTGCTACTGTTAATCCTTTTTATGTTGGCACACGACTCGGTGGTGCTCACTATTCAAATTTTCAACAGAACTATCAAGATATAACTGGCATAAATCTTAATAAAGATGATGTCGCGGCTGGTGTATTTGCAGGTTACAACTTTACACCTTGGTTTGCGGTTGAAACGGGTTATACATGGTTAGGTGAAGCTAAGTTTGAAAATAATAAGATTAAGCAACATGCTATTGATCTTACAGCTAAAATGACATGGAACCTCAATGATCAATGGGGCGTGTTTGGTAAGTTAGGTGGCAGTTACATGCTCGCTGACTTCCATGGCTATGGCGTTAAAGACCTTGATGATCATTTACTTGGTACGGCTGGTGTCGGTGTTGAGTATAAATTGACTAACCATCTATCTACCCGTTTAGAGTACCAGCTTTACCACGATATTCAGTCTAAGCCTCGTAACACGAATCTAGCTTATAACTTTGATACACAGTTTTATGGTTTGAGCCTTGTATATAGCTGGGGAGCAGCGCCTGCCGTTGTTGCACCAGTTGTTGATACTGCACCGCCAGTTCAAGCTGCAACAGTAACAGTAGAGCCTT
The DNA here is from genome assembly GCF_003026095.1 of Photobacterium sp. GB-72. Taxonomy (NCBI): domain Bacteria; kingdom Pseudomonadati; phylum Pseudomonadota; class Gammaproteobacteria; order Vibrionales; family Vibrionaceae; genus Photobacterium; species Photobacterium sp. GB-72. Next base: position 15,490 of record NZ_PYNV01000033.1, read on the forward strand.
CAACGGTTACGATTGCTTATGGTGTTGATGGTAAGCATTTAACTGAAAAAGATAAGCAACGCCTTCAACCAATGATTCAACGTTTAACACGTTACCCGAGTGCAACAGCTGAAGTGACGGGCTATACATCAAATACAGGTAGCGCAGCTTATAACCAGAAATTATCTGAAAAGCGTGCGAAAAATGTAGCGGATTTGCTTTCTCAGTATGTTGCTGACGCTAGCCAAATTACAGCGAAAGGGATGGGTGAAGCAAACCCTATCGCGACTAATGATACCGCGAAAGGTCGAGCAGAAAATCGCCGTGTAGAGATTTACTCACCAGCATTAAAGATTGCCACAGAAGATGCTGCTGAGCGTCCAGACTGCTGCGCAATGGAAAATAACCTATAAATAAAAAAGCGCCGAAAGGCGCTTTTTTTGACTCAATCTACTAGGTATTAGATGTTAGGTGCGCAAATAGATTTCTTTCTTAAACAAAGCGACATAATAATACCGAAAATAGCACCTTGAGTAATAATCGCTGAACCACCATAGCTAAAGAAAGGTAATGGACTTCCCATAACAGGTAATACACCGCTCACCATACCAATATTAATAAAACTATAAAGAAAGAAACTTAAAGCAAATGAGCCACTGACTAATCGTGCAAACGTTGATTCTGACTGATTCGCCAGCCATAACACTCTAAAAGTCATAAACGTATAGATAGCTAAAATAGTGAAGCTACCAATGTATCCCCATTCTTCTGCAAATGTTGAGAAGATAAAATCGGTATGACTCTCTGGAATGAAACCAAGATGACCTTGTGTTGCATCCATCCAACCTTTGCCTGAAATCCCACCAGATCCAATCGCAATTTTGGATTGAATGATCTGATAGCCAGAGCCTAATGGATCTGATTCAGGATTTAAAAATTGAAGAATACGTTTTTTCTGGTAGGTCTCCATTACGAAATACCACGCCAATGGAAGACTGACACCAATAATGGCTATCACAGATGAAATTAACTTCCATGACATCCCCGCAAAATATAGAACAAATAGAGCGTACATTACCGTGAAGATAGCACCATCTAGATCTGGCTGAATAAAAATCAATCCCGCTGGAATCGCAGTTACTATCAAACAAATCATGATCTTTTTAATACTAGGTCGACCCGCATCACTGACAAGGATCCAAGCCATCATGATTGGGACCGCTATTTTTACAAGTTCTGACGGTTGAAAACGTATTGGTCCTAATGCTAACCAGCGTTGCGAGCCATTGGTGCTATCACCAAGAACAAAGACACCAACAAGTAAAAGTACAGTAATAAAAAACAAATATGGAGCACTTCGCTCATAAGCGGCAGGTGAAATAGATGACATAAACAATAATGCGATAATCGCAATTCCTGCACGAATAAGATGACGCTCTATAATTGGCTCACTAAAGCTACTTGCACTCCATACACTCAAAGAACTGAATGTGATAAGAATTAAAATCGATATTAATAGTGGTATATCGATATAAGGACGGAATTTACTCATCGTGTACTTCACTGATTCACGCAAATTTGCGTAGACGTTAGTAATGCCTGTCACTTTAGGTGAGTTATTATTTGCCGCAAGATAAAAAGTGAAACAAAATGTGGCTTGGGCTTAAAATAAAATATTATGACTGTTTTTCTAATGTTCATCGCATAAAATGCTAATTTTAGTAGCGCGCAATGTATAACTAGAATATTTCTTAAATAGTGACCAAGTACAGAGAAGTAAAGATAAATACCGTTATACTTTCTCTGTAAATTTAGTCGGAGAATCAGATGGATCGTTATTACTGGGGTGTTGATTTAGGTGGTACAAAAATCGAATGTATTGTGATAGATCGTAACTCAGATCAACCCATTATTCGTGAACGCATTGAGACAGAAAGTATTAAAGGTTATCAACATATACTTGGTCAAATAAAGATACTGATTGAGCGGTGCGCAAAAATAGTTGGACATTACCCTTACGCGGTTGGTTTTGGAACACCAGGTACGCTTGATCCGATTCATGGCGTTATGAAAAACTGCAATACAACGGCATTAAATGGTCAGCCTCTTGATAAAGATCTTAATGAAATGCTTGGAATCCATGCAATTATTGCTAACGATGCCAATTGTTTTGCTTTAGCAGAAACACATTTTGGGGTCGTCAAACGTATCAAACCTGATGCTCAAATTGTATTTGGCATCATTATGGGAACGGGCGTAGGGTCTGGCATAGTGGTAGACGGTAAATGTTTATACGGCTGCCATGGTATTGCTGGTGAGTGGGGGCATAATGTTCTTGAGCATAATGGCGCGGATTGTTATTGCGGTAAGCAAGGTTGTGTGGAAACGGTTATTTCTGGGAAAGGATTAGAGCGTTATTATTACGAGCTTTCATCGCAAGCGTTATCTTTGCCTGAGATCGTCGAGCAAGCCAAACAGAATAATCATGAAGCAGTGAAAACAATAACACGTTTACGTGAGTATTTTGGTTTAGCGGTCGCACGAATTATTAACGTACTTGATCCTGAGATCATCGTGATTGGTGGCGGTGTCGGTAATATTGACGCGTTATATCAAGATATAGAAACACAAATTTTACCGCACTTGTTTAATACAGAGCTTAATACCTTGATTGTAAAACCAGAGCTAGGGGATAGTGCTGGTGTGTATGGCGCTGCAGCTTTAGTAAAGAACATCAGTTAAACAAGAGTCAGCCAAAAGTTAAAAGCGCGATACATATTAATAGTATCGCGCTTTTGTTTTAACTTGCCAGAACTTGAGGCTTACGTTGTAAACTTGCTACTAGCATGTAAATTGCCGTTGCAAGTAGAACAATGAAGAAGAAATCCATTATTCCATTTTGCTCTGCCATAAAGCTGTTAGCACCAATTGGACCCAGTGCTGAACCAATGCTGTAACTAAACAGCATAACTTGTGTTGCAGCAACAATATATGAAGAATCCAAGTTGTCACACGCCAATGTAATTGCAATTGGGTAAAGCGCAAAAGCAGACATGCCTAACAACGCCAATGCCGTGATCAGAACGACATAGTCTGATGATAGGTAAGTAATACCCATAGCAAAAACACCAAGCAAAGACATTAAAGCAAGCAATAGCGTTTTGCTCATTTTAATTGAAAGTTTGCTAACGACAGGTTGAATAACCATACCACCAAGAATGATTGCAGCCATCAACACGCCTACTTGATCTGTTGTTAGAGCATTTTGCTTTAATGCTAAAGGCATTAAACCGTAGATACTGCCCATTACAACACCTGAAGTTATACAACCAATAATTGCAGGTTTACTCAAACGTGCAATTTGCTTTATTGATAACACTTGGTGTGAATCACTGCTAGGTTGACCTTGTTTTACAAACAGAGGCGGTAAAATTGCGATTAGCAATAGCACTAGAATAACGATAAAAGGAATAAACCCTTTAACACCAAACATGCCTACTGCTAATTGACCAACAGTGGTGCCACCATAGAGTGAGGTCATGTAAAAACCAAGACGTTTTGCTCGCTCTTTCGCGTTATCACCAATAAGTAGCCATGATTCAACAACAACGAAAATACCTGCAACAGCCATACCAGCAACGAGGCGTGCAAATAGCCATACTTCTTTATTTGGAAAAATTGGCAAAACCGCAACAGTTGCTGCTAGCAAAGCTAAAAAAGTAATAAAAGCCACACGGTGACCAATCTTCGCAATAATTGGCTCGATCATCATTGAGCCAATAAGAAGACCAATGTAATAGATGCTTGCTAACCAACTTGCATAACTGCTATCAATTTTAAAATTTGCTAATGATAACGGAACCAAGCTCATTAGGTAGCCTGATGCGATAGCGAATACAGTTAGTCCAGCAACAGGCACAAAAATGCCGCCGCTTTTGCGACAAGTAGTGATGTCTTGCACTACCTTGGTCTCCAAGTGAAATGTTTGAAATAATCTGTCTTTATTTAAGGTAAATACGTTTAGAAAACGAAAAACCAGAAATCAAGGAATGATCACTGGAGATAACAAGACAGAGCTGTTTAAAAAAGTGTTTTATTAGAAAACTCGGCGATTATTGACCCTAACCTAACATTAGTAAAATGAGAAAAACTAATGCGAAACAGGGCATTTCATTACATTGATTAATGCCAAAAAATAATCGTTAGAGTAGTGATTATTAAACTGAACTCAAAATCGCACTTTATCTGATTAATATATTTATTTTTAAAGAATTAGAACTGATTTTACTGTTGCGGAATAGGGAGGAGCTTAAATAATGATTAGTGTTGTAATTGTTGTTCTATGCAAAAAAAGAACAAACAAAAGCGCATTTTTATCAAAATAATATAAAAAAAATTGGTTTCTAATGAAGAGTTTGGATTACATATACTAAAAAGCCACCTTACTATAGCGATATGGCACTAAGAGTAAGATGGCTAGTTATATTTTGAAGTCGATTAACGTTTATTTTTTAGATAGCGTTTACGTCGTTCTTCTTTCTTTTTGATCTTTTGTTCAGCTTTACGTTCAGCTTCCACTGCCACATTGATCAGCTCTTCAGTGATCATATCTGGATGCTCTAGAGTAATATTCCCCAGTGTACCGTTACGCAATTCATTGATAAGAATGACAGAGGCTTTGTGCAGATCAACACGACCCCCACCTTTTAAACAACCTCGTTTGCGCCCGATCTCTTCCATTAGCTCAATTTCAGATTCAGGTAGGTCATCATCAAGGTTATAACGTGCCTTGATCATATCTGGGTATGCTTTGATCAGATATTCAATGGTAAAGAAAGCCACGTCGATATAATCCATCGCGGTATCTTTAATTGCCCCCGTTGCAGCAAGGCGGAAACCACTATGTGGGTTTTCTACTTTTGGCCAAAGAATTCCCGGCGTATCAGAAAGCAGTACACCGTTATCGAGGTTAATACGTTGCTGTTGGCGTGTTACAGCAGGTTGGTTTCCTGTGATTGCGACAGTTCTGCCTGCAAGTGTATTGATAATAGTTGATTTCCCAACGTTAGGAATCCCCATAATCATGGTGCGAATTTTTTTACCTGCTTCTTCACGGTGAGGTGCAAGCTTGCGGCATAAATCCATGATCTGATTAACTTCGTTTAAGTTTTCAGTGGTGACAGCAATGGCTTTAACACCTTGTTCTTTTTCAAGGTGATCAATCCAAAGTTGAGTCATCTCAGGATCGGCCAAATCACGCTTGTTCAAAACTTTAACAACAGGCTTACCGTCATTGGTATTGCGGAACGATTTGATCAGTGGGTTTTCACTACTAAATGGGATACGAGCATCTAAAACTTCGATGATCACATCAACTTTCGGCATCGCTTCTTCAATTTCTTTGCGGGCTTTGTGCATGTGCCCTGGAAACCACTGAATGCTATTACTCATTATTTATGTACTCTTTATTTTTCTAGGTGTCCCTTGGGGTACAACCAGGGGTACTAAAATTGGTCGCAAGAAAAATAGTGGTTCTATCTTGCATTATTAAGTTATTGATAGAAATTCTATCATAGTTGGTAGGAGATCACTCTTAAATGATAAAGAGGATTGGAATCATTCTTTATATCCATGCCTACTTGAGTAAGTAAGGACAACAACAAACGTCAGCAATATCAGATAGGGTGAGGAAAGAGTAAAAAATACTAGAAATAATCTTTAGCCTTGGTGTGAGGAAGGTTGAATATACCATGTCTGGATATCAGAAAATCTATAGGCTGTTGGCTAATCACAAATGAGTTAACTTTTCTGCTAACTCGTAACTGTGTAGTGGTCAACAAATACTAGCCACGGTTTTAGAGGTTAACCAATATAATCGTTCTGATTCATTCGGTGTTAATCCGCCATTATATTGATGTGGTCGTAATTGGCTGTAATAACCAATAATATA
>NZ_PYNV01000034.1:0-8085 GCF_003026095.1 Photobacterium sp. GB-72
AAATTTATTTTTGGTCGCTTTCCCTCATTAATACATCTATCAAGTACAAATACCTAAATAGCCACGTTTAGGTATTTGTACTGCACTTGCAGTCAATAGTTGCAGGGATTCAGCAACATACATTTCCTAAACCTCCACCTAGTAACACTCACCACCAATTAATCCATATTGGATTCATTCAAGGAAACATTCTTATGTCAGAAGAAAAAAAAGATGAGAAGCAGGTAAGTGCCTCACTTATCGTAAAAGGCTGTACGTCACTGAGTTTACATTTTGGACTTATTGGCGGAAGCAAAAAAATGAACTTCACTGAGCTAGGTTTGAACATGAATCTACCTCAAAGTATGGTCGGACGTGCTTCCAAAAAGGTTCTACCGGCTGAAGTTTTAAAACCTATGTCAGAGCTGAAAGAAGAAGTGCTGACGTACCTAAAATCCATTGGCTTTTGTATTCATGGGATTTGGCACATTGCTAACTCTCATTACGATGAAGCCAAGGAATACTTGGAACGTAAAGAAATTGAATTTTACGATCTAAAGAAAAAATTAATCATGAATATCCATCAAATCACTTGTGATTGGGCGGATTCTGTCGATAAAGAGATCCCCGATCTCAATCTTGGTGAGCAAATTCGCTCTGGTTCGTACAATGCGGATTATTTATCTCGCCAGCTACGTATGGAAGTGATGTTTCTTGAAGATGCTGAAGCTATCGCAGCTCGCAGTTTATTTGAGTCCATTGCTGATACCGCAAATGAGAAATATCAGCAATATTCTAAAGAAAACTTTCAATGTAAAAAGCGAAGCTGTCTAAATACCTTATTAGACATTCGTAAGCGACTTGAAGTTTTAGCGTTTGTTGATTCAACAGCCTCGAACGGTGCCATTAAACGCATTGATGCTTTTATCAACTCATTACCAAAGACAGGGACACTTGAGGCTCATAAAACTGAGCTCATAGAGATTTATTATTTCTTCTCAAATCCCGCGAATATCCAAATGCTAAATGACAATTATCAAGCACCGGCTGATGAACGTTCTAAAGCATTGGACATCACTGATGATGAGATTGCTCAAAGCAAGAAGAAAACTGTGAAGCAAACCACGCCTAAACCTGAAGAGCCAACCAGTCATGTATCGACTAAAGATATGTTCTCGGACGATATGTGTATCTTCTAAACGCACCCACCACCAAATGCCTCATTACGAGGCATTTCTTTTAAGGAAACACTCATGTTAAAAAACAACGCACACATTGCTGTTAATGCATTAGCAGACAGCTTGGACGTTAATATTACTGTAAACGGCAATATCGGCCGAAATGGTAACACAATTTGTTTGCCACATTTCGACACAACCAATGCATCACAGGTTGATGCTGCATGGGGTTTCGCGGCTTTATCTGCCGCAGAAATTCGCTACAGCACGTTAACCCTAAAAGGGAAGCCAGCATTGTTTTGTAACATTGCTAAATCGCTTAATGAAATTTGGTGTGCATTATCAATGATCAAAAAGTGGAAAGGTTTACCGTCGATGTACAACAAAACATCAATGTTAATTCCTTTCTATGAGAACAGTGATCCTGCCACTATTTTGCATGATTGCATTCGATACGATGCGCTCGTTAATTGCCTTGGGGCGATTAGTTACGCTGAACGTTTAGATGCAACTGTTAATATTGCTAACCACATATTTGGTGATGCACTGATTAACGCAGTTAGTGAATTAACAATGCAAGTTTCTGCGGCAACGTCGAGTCAGGATATCATCGCAATTACCTCTGAAATCTGGTCATTACTTGAAACACAAGTACAGAACGATGATCAAGGTAATCAAAATGAGCAATCATCGAATGCTGACAGTTCAAATGAGCAAAAGGCTGACGGTGAGCAATCATCGAATGCTGATAGCTCAAATGAGCAAGCGGCTGATGGTGAGCAATCATCTAACGCTGACGGCTCAAATGAGCAAGAGGCTAATGGTGAGCAATCATCTAACGCTGACGGCTCAAATGAGCAAAAGGCTAATGGTGAGCAATCATCGAATGCTGAAAGTTCCAGTGAGCAAGAGGCTGATGGTGAGCAATCATCGAATGCTGATAGCTCAAATGAGCAAGAAGTTGATGGTGAGCAATCATCGAATGCTGATAGCTCAAATGAGCAAGCGGCTGATGGTGAGCAATCATCGAACGCTGACGGTTCAAATGAGCAAGACGCTAATGATGAGCAATCATCAAGTGCCGATAGTTCTAACGAACAAGGTACTGGTGGTGAACAATCATCTAACGCTGATAGATCCAGTGAGACAGAAGCTGATGGTGATCAATCATCTAACGCTGACAGTTCTAACGAACACAGTGCTGGTGGTGAACAATCATCAATTGCAAACGCTATAAATGAGGCGATGCAATCTAACAAAATAGAGCGTTCTTTATCAGATACATTGGCTGATAAAATTGCTCCTACGCAAAATCCAGAGCCATTACTGAAACCTCAAACCACGCAAGATTGCTATCAACCAGGTGCAAGTCATTTAGATAAATTCGCTCGTTATGAAAGTTCAGCTCTCATTGCTGGTCTTGCAGAGTATCTAAAAACTCAAACTCGGCATAGTGAGTACTACAAGCGATCTGGACGTCGTATTTCGCAACGTGCGGCAATTGAACTAAAAAAGGGTAACAGCAAGATATTCCGTCGTGTTGACGAAGGTTTTTATCCAAACACTGCGGTATCAATACTTGTTGATTTATCTGCTTCCATGCGAGAGCGGGAAGAAGCAGTGAAAATTGCTTGTATATCGCTACTTCTCGCTTGCGCCAATGTAGATCAAGTCAAAATAGAAGTCCTGACTTTTCAGGGAGGGGCTAATTCCATAAACGTTGTTAAACCTTTCTATGGTCACAATCACACGAAAGGTTTTGATAATGTGCAAGCAAGTGGTGGTACGCCACTTCAATCGGCCATATCAACGGCGGCTGTGCGTTTATTATCTCAACAAGATATTGAACGCCACTGTTTGTGGGTGTTAACCGACGGAGAAGTTAATGACGACTCAAAACATTTAATAAGAGAATTAACTCAAGAGCGAGTCGATGTTCTTGGCATGTTTATGGGTCATGCTTCACCTGAAGCAAAAAATTACATGAGGAAACTGTTTGGTGAAAGCTGGATTCACGCTGAGAAAACCAGTGACATTAACACCAAAATCTTCAAATTAGCTCAATCACTTATCATAAAGGAGATGTAAACCATGTATGACCAAAACCAGCCTCCTTTATGGAAGCGTGTTAAAGAGTTGTGTGATAGTCAGAACTTATGGCTCAACGTGTTTGACGAGCTAGTAGGCGGTGACTTAACCAATTTAACTAAGGAATTTAATCCTCAACGCCATGCCGCGACTAAATGTGCTTGCCCCGTTCATGGGGGCAAAACAGGAAAAGCGTATGGTTTGCTAAAACATTCGGCACAGTCAGGCGCAAGTGTCTGTAATTCGTGCGGTGTATTTAAAAATGGCTTCGAAACCATCATGGCTTGGACTCGCTGGGAGTTTAAGGATGCAGTGAGATATATTGCTGCTACAAAAACAGTCGGGTTAATTGAAAGTAATTCCAATTACCGCGGTCCAACCAAGCCAAAGCCTCAATGGGAAGCACCCAAAGTCGATCAAGAAGCTGAAAATCGCAAACACGAGCGAAATGAGCGCTTTTTCAACGAAGCTTATTCAATTGAATCGGAAAAGGGTCAATTGGTATATGCCTATTTTGGAAATCGCGGCATTAATCTTGATGATATTGCGAAGCCAAATGTGAAACGCTTTTTTGGTGATGTTCGTGTTCATTTAGCGATGCCGTATTGGGCGTATGTTTGGGATCACGACACAGGCAAACTGACAGAAAAACCAGTAAAGATTGCCGAAACGCCAGCGTTACTCAGTTGGATACGTAATCCACAAGGCAAACGCTGCAACTTGCATGTGACGTATTTAACCGAAGATGGCTTTAAAGCCACTGATTATTTATGGCAACGATGGTGTGAAGTCAGCGAGATTAATCCCGACGACGTACCAGAGTCATTTAGGAAAAAATACGGGCCAGATGCTAAAAAAGTACGGACTGCGATAGCAGGAAAGGAAATTAGCGGCGGCGCACTGCAACTTGGTTTACCCACTAAAATCATGGCTGTATCGGAAGGACTAGAGAATATCGCATGTTTCATGTCAGATTTTGACAATGAAAAAATTGCGGCTTGGGGGCTTCTAAACGCAACCATGATGGGAAAATGGGTACCACCACATCAAGGCAATCGTTCTGTCGTTGAACACGTCCTTATCTTGGCCGATCACGATAAAGCGGGCATTGAAAATGCCGTTAAACTACGAGAGCAATTGGCTCGTTATGGGGTCAAAGGCCACATCATTACACCGCTCATGCTCTTCGGTGAAGGTCATGAGGCGGGATTTAATGCAAAAACTGACTGGAATGACGTCTATCAGCATTACGGCAAAGGGTGTCTAACTGAGTTATTTGACGAAGACTTCTTTGCTGACATGTACAAAATGGACGATCCAATTGGCATACCACTACCTATTTTTGAAGAGGAGTAAACTATTGAAGGAAATATGCGTTTTTATTTTCGTTTCAGTAATAACTGTACTTTGGGGACTCTTTATCGCGCTCCCACTACGTGACCTAATAGCACCAACCTATGGTGTTACACAAATAGTAGCGGGGCTCATTTTGTTCTTTGGACCAATATATTGGGCTCACAAACTTTATAGCTACTTGGTTAATCGCCTATAGCTTTACCACCACCACACAAAAACCCGACCACTCTAATAAGTGTCGGGTTTTTCTTTTTAAGGAAATTCCAAAATATCGAAAGCGAGCTTGAGCGATTAAACTCAATCAATGATTCGTTGGGAGATATAATATTTACATCGTTGTGGCAACCTCCTGCAGATATCGATGCCTACCTCGCCAAAGCGAAAAAATCAGCTAAAAAGAGAGGCGAAGCTGAGGGTTTAAACCCATGCGTTGCCTGTAGTGTCTGATAACTTACAACAACCTAAGCCACTTTATAACTAGACGTTATAGAGTGGCTTTTAACTTTTGGTGATTTGGTGTCACAATTGTGCTACGTTTAGATATACGCGTGATCTGAAAGCGTTTTAAATGATCAAACCTCCATCAATAACTTCCCTGCCTTGGAAGAAATCTCACTCTATAACTTTCTCATGCCTGTCGAGAGTCAAAAGTTAGTGACGGTTTAAACCGTTATGACTAATTTTTGATTTTTGCCAACGGCAAATAGAGCGCTGGTACTTATCGCTCACTGCAAACGCAGAACACCATCAAACCACCATTAAACCACTCTTAAATTTCACCACCTGTCGATTCACGACATAGTAAAAGGATAACAACGATATGGCGTTAAACCGTTTAATTTCGAATCTAAAAGATCTGGCAAAAGCACAGGCTGCAAAGCAGTACTTGTATAATCCTTTGCCTAATTCAACATGGCTAGATACATACGTTTCAATTACTGAGATGCAATGCGAGCCAAATACAATTTCGCAACTATTAGTAAATAGTGACACTCAAATTGACACAGTAATTAAGGAATTACAGCGAGAATATCATTCACTTTATTTGTACTCGTTGCAAAATATTAAGGTTACTTTGGAGTACCTAAATAGCGAAGATATTGACGTTATTGAAAATGCAATTAGTTCAGATATTTGGCTAAATGAAGATTGCGTTAAAGATGTGAAATCCTCTTTGACTCAAATAACACAAAAATACAACGAACTCGTCAATTTAGACGATTCGCTTACTTAACCACTAAAAACTTTCATAAGATCCACATATTAAACCATCTAAACGCGCCAACTCTGGCGTCTTTAATACAACCACAAAGGAAAACACTCTCATGAGTAAATTTCTATCACTCAGCATGTCAGGTACTGTTTCTGAAGTGCTAGTTGAGTTAGAGGAAACGGGCAGCACAATCACTGGTTTCACTCCTGTTATTTGTGCTGAAGAAGCCAGCGATGCGTTTAATGGTGTATATGACCAATTAGACGTCATTACGCAACAACTAATCAAAGCTGGTCATCAAGTGTTCGTCAAACAACAGTTCAGTGCTGATATCTATCAATTAGCATCTGAGATTAATAATGATCTAACGCTGGATGACATGGGCGTTGATGCGTTACTTACTTCAATCCAAGTCATGATTAGTAAAAACCAACTAGGAGAATTAAATGCATAATGCTCAATTAATCAATGAGTTAAAATCGCTGTTAATTGAACTTCAAGAAGATGAAGAACAGCTAATTGCACAAGCAAAGCAACATAAAGGTAAAGATGATTATCGCCATGGTTACTTTTGCGGTGGAGAAGTTTTCACTACAAAAGTCAGAGTACAGTTAGAGGAAAAACTGCGTAAACATGGTATTCAATTTCCAGAATGTAACACCATAAACCAATAAGTAACCCACCACCACCACAAGCGAATTAATCGCTTTCTTTAAGGACAACACAAATGGCAACTTTTATTGATAACATCGTGAAAGCGATGGACAAAATCGTTAAAGCTGAAAAACAAAAAGGGTTATTAACCCACTACCTAACTGATCTTGAAATTGACATTGAAGAGATCACCTATGGCAGTCAATCAGGCATCAATTATCTTTGGATAATTAAAGCTAACGGTTGTGGAACGTGGCTGTATGACGCGAATGCATCTGGCAAGGATTACGCCTTACAATCTGAACCAGATAATACTACCAGTATCTATCTCGTAAGCATGACAGGTATTAATCGTGGGTATATATCACGTATATCGAAAGCGGATGCACTTAGCTATCAATATGATAAACCGAAGAACTTAATCCCACGTAGGAAACATACGAGTCAGGTACTTTTTGATGTTTTCCCCGGTATTAATATTAAAGAAACAAAGCTGTTTTGCGACTGGCGAACCAACCCAAACGAGTCTGTGTTGCTTAAGATTAGCTATAACAGTCACTCGAAATGTGTATCAATTGAAGCCAAACGAGAAGTCATTAATCCATTTGATTATGAAGATGAGAGTTTAATTGAACGAAACCTTCGTTACACTCTGCCATTATCAATTGAGATGATTAATCGTCTCGGCCAAGCCAACAAACCAACTTACGTTGAAATCAAAAACACACAACAGTTTTATGCCAAAAAAAGGGAATTAACCCAAGACGAGTACAATGCTCTAATGGACAAACCTATTCCTGTTTAAAAACCAAATTAGTAAAGCAATCACTGTGTGATTGCTTTACTTTCTTTCCCGTTAAAATAAAAAAATAACTGCTAATGCTCTTTTAATATAAAAAGCATTATCAGTCATTTTGTCTAAGGAGTGCTTATGCTTACAGATGGACGATTACGTTTATTAAATTGTTTATCACCTGAACATAAGTGGGTCACTATCAATGAAACGATGCGAGCCTTTATCTTAAAAGATGGTGTGTGGGTTTTATTTTGCACACAAAAACAACAAGGTATTACTAACTGCTTATCTAATGATGTAGTAGAAGTTGATGCCAAAAATGAGAATGCTTTTCTATCAAAGGTAGCTAAATTACGAGGTTACAAAAGTGTCAAATCATTACTCGAGCAGTACAACGCGGCATGAACTCAATGAAATATTATCTGAATCAGGATTAGCTACTTTCATTGAAAAATTAGAATCTCACACTGCACCAATAACGGCGGCAGCAATTCAGTATCGCTCTACTAAAGATAATGAAATTCATTCACTATTTTACGGTAGACACCCACTCACAAAAACACGCAGAACATGTGCATCCACTGGCTACTGACTGTATAATGCATGTAATCATAACGGATTTTTCATAAACGGAATTGCCCTTAGTGGCTGCTATTATCAAAACAGGTAATAGCAATGAAAAAACAATACACCTCTTTGTTATTGGCAATGCTATTGGCGATGCCAGCCTCTACGCAAGCCAGTAATGAAGACATTGAACTCAAGCAACTTGTTAGCCAAAGTGAACAAATTGACAATACCGTTACGCTATTTTCTCAGCT
>NZ_PYNV01000035.1:0-7389 GCF_003026095.1 Photobacterium sp. GB-72
ATATTAGAACATCCATGTTCGTCGGAGCGGTAGTTCAGTTGGTTAGAATACCGGCCTGTCACGCCGGGGGTCGCGGGTTCGAGTCCCGTCCGCTCCGCCACTTATATTAAGCCCTAGTCGAAAGACTAGGGCTTTTTTTCGTTTGTAAGAAATGAATATGATTGTGGGGTAGTTTGTTTGGTTAAGATTTAAAATTGAGAAGCTTAACTGCTGGTCACGCTGGGATGCGCTGGTATTAGGTGTGGAACCTACCATTATTAAATAAAAAAGCCCCGCTATTACTAGCAGGGCTTAGAATATTCTTATTGTGACTATAGATTAGATAACAACTTTACCGTTTTTAACCGCTAGCGTATCGCCAGTTGGTTTTTTATCCATACGAATTGTGTCTTTGTCATCGCCTAGTTGGTAGGTTACATCATAGCCAATGGTTTGTTCTGTTTTGCTATTTTCTGTGTGACAACGTTTTTCCATTGTTGTTGTTGTATGGCCTTCTTGGTATTTACCTTGAGCCATATTACCAGCAACGCCACCGGCTACTGCACCAGCTACTGTTGCGACTTTCTTACCGTTACCACCACCAACTTGGTGTCCTAGTACACCACCGGCAACAGCACCGGCAAGCGTACCTAACACTTTATTTTCGTCTTTAGGAGCGACTTTATGAGTCACAGCAACTTGCTCACAGACTTGGTGTGGTGTTGTTACTGTTTTAGTGACGGCTTTTACTGATAAAACTTTTGCTTCTGTTGGTTCGCTAGCGTGAGATTTTTCATTACACCCTGTTAACGATAAGCTTGAAATAGCAACCAGTGCACTTAGACCCACAATCATATGTTTTTTCATTATATCTCTCCTTAATTTTATGAAGTCTATTCTCCTGATTAGTTCCTGTTTAATGACAGAGCGTTGTGATTTAAATGTAAGCTAATAGTAAAATATTGAATGGATCGGATGTTGTTGATTTAGCATATGGATGGAAATAGCTGGTTTTATTTTTTAATAAAGGACTAAAATAAGAAACTTAAATTGATTAAGTAAATATAAATCACTTTAAAATGAGGACTAAAATAACGCGGTTAATTATTATCATCACTGAGTGGGCTTGTTGGAATGAATAATTCAACAGAAATCCTTTTAGCCGATCAAGTCAAAGGTGTTATTAAAGAGAACTGGAATATCCTATTTCTCGCTATATTAATAGTTAGCATCGGTCAGCTTAGTTTAGGCTTAGTCTTTCCTTTGTTACCTTGGATCCATCTTGATTTTAAAATTAATCAAAATCTTGCGGAAGGACTGATTGTTAGTTATTTGATCGGATATGGTCCATCACAATTATTCTATGGGCCGTTATCTTATGTTTATGGGCGGCGTCATGTATTATTAATAGGTTTGTTGATATCTATCCTTGGTTTAGGAGTTATCTTAACTTTTCACCATGACTTTTCTATTTTGATTATAGGACGCTTTATTCAAGGTGTTGGTGGAGGGTGTGAATCAGTTATTGCACGTTCAATGCTACATGATAGCTATAAAAATAAATTCTTTTTATCAGCAATGACGGGACTATCTATTATTTCTGCTTTTACTCCTATATTTTCACCGATTATGGGAGGGTTAGTGAATCACCATTTTGGTTGGTTTGCGGTTTTTATTTGCTTGTTTATCTATACCGTTCTAGGTTTTCTCATTTTATTTTTCTATTTGCCTGAAACATTATCTACACCTCGTGTCTCTATTTCATTTATTCCTATATTTCAATATTATGGCTCCTTGCTAAAAGATAGATACTTTCTTTCTTATGCGATGATCGGTTGGGTTAACTGGGCACTTGTCATATTTACCGGTTCATTAGCGCCATTTATTTTAGAATCACAATTACATATTACTTCAGAAAATTATGCTTATTGGTCTATTATTCCTGCAGTGGCGTTTTTACTTGCAAGTACATTATGCTTTATATTGAGGAAGTCTTACGGTACGCACCATATTGTTTTTATTGCTCCTGTTATTCAATTGAGTGTGGTTATGATCTTTTTATCACAACCAATGTCACTATTAACGCTAACAATTGGCTTTATTGGTGTGGCTGTTGCTCAAGCGCTTATTTATCCCTGTTCCCAATCCTTATTATTGGTACCTTACAGTAATCAATTAGGAACAGTAAGTGCGCTCTCTGGTGGCGGACAAATGTTATTCTCAGCGATTTTTATTTTTATCGCATGGCAGCTTAATCTTGATAATTATTACTCACTTACAGCCATTATATTTATTACGTCTCTCATAGGGCTGCTTTTTGCCTTGCTGGGCAAGCGATCTATGGCAAGTGCATCACTAGAAAATGAATTATTTAAGCAATAAAAAATCGGGGAATTTTTTTTTCTTTATTACAATGTACATGCGTAAAGCAATAATAAAGATAATACTGCTCAAGGTTGCGACATCTGGGTTAATGTGGTGCTCAGTTTGGAGAATATATAAGTAACAGCCGATAATAACGGGACTGGCATAAAACTCCGTATTGTTAAACATGGTTGGACGGTTGGTGAGAATGTCACGTAGTACGCCACCAAATACCGCAGTGATCATCCCCATAGTGATCGCAACATAGGGCGCATAATGTTGAGCGGTCAGATCTTTAGTGACTAACACTGAGAACATGGAAATACCAATCGCATCCAGAGTTACAATAATACGTTCGACTTTTACGTGTCGTAAATGTGGAGCAAGGAAAAAACCTATAAAAGAGCTGAGTAATGCTGTCCAAAAATAGGATGGATCTCTTATCCAAAAAACCTGATTTGTGGATAGTATAATATCTCTTACGGTTCCGCCTCCGAGTGCTGTTACCCATCCAATCACCATGATGCTGACGATATCTTTACCTTTATTAGATTCACTGATCACGGCACTTAATGCGAAGGCAATAATACAAATAATTTCAATCGTGTGAATAAACATTTAAGCGCCTATAGTGTGGTGATTGATTTTATTATTAATTGAAAAATATTAGCATGTTAGATATTAAATGGGAGAGCAAATAGTGAAGTTAGTGTTTTCAATAATAGCAAAGGTCAGTATTAAACTAACCTTTGCTTTCATTGGTATCAGCGACCGCTATGATCAAAGTTTTGTGTATCATCAGCTGTACACTGCGCTGTCGGATGAGAGTTTAAAAAATCAAGCGAGCGTTGGAAGTCAGCAATTAATAAGCTAGCAAGGTCTACTGTAAAGCCTTGTTTAACTAAGATACGTTGTACCACAATATCTTTCGCGTTTGCAGGCAAGCTATAAGCAGGTACTAACCAGCCTCGAGTACGTAGGCGATCCGCTAAGTCATATAAGCTAAATGAAACGTTAGCATTATTTTTTAAGCGCCATGAAATGGCTGGAATACCTTTTTCACGATTGCCGTCAAACAAGAACTCAAACAGATCAAATTTGTTTAACTCTTTAACGAGGTATTCGCACACATCGTAACTTGCATCATGAATACGTTTGTAACCTTCATAACCTAAACGTAGAAAGTTGTAGTATTGTGCAATGATTTGTCCTGCTGGACGAGAGAAATTCAAGGCGAAAGTCGGCATGTCACCACCTAAGTAGTTAACATGGAATACTAAGCCTTCAGGTAAATCTTCTTTGCTACGCCATACAACCCAGCCAACGCCTAATGGCGATAAACCAAACTTGTGGCCAGAAGTACTGATTGATTTAACCCGCTCTAAGCGGAAATCCCAAGGTTCAATTTCTGTGGCACAAAATGGGGCTAGCATTGCGCCGCTTGCGCCGTCAACGTGGATATCAATCGAGTTACCAGTGTCATGCTCGTAAGTATCTAGTGCATCAGATAACGGTTTTACTGTTTCGTATAAACCGGTGAAAGTTTGACCGAAAGTCGGTACCACCATAATAGTGTTATCATCAACGAGTTCTAACATGTCTTCTGGGGTCATAAAATAATGACCGTCGTCCATTTTAGTTTCGCGCATTTCAACGTCCCAGTAGCGGGCAAATTTTTCCCAACAAACTTGGACAGGGCCACAGACCATGTTTGGTTTATCGGTTGGTTGACCAAGAGCACGACGTTTTTCACGCCAGCGCCATAGGGCAGCCAAACCACCTAGCATACAGGCTTCACTTGAACCTGTGGTTGAAGTTCCGACTGTTGTAACAGAATCAGGTGCATTCCATAAATCCGCTAACATATGAACACAACGACCTTCAATTTCAGCAGATTGAGGGTATTCATCTTTATCAATCATGTTCTTATCAATGGATAGATCCATTAATTTATGCACTTCATCTTCTTCCCATGTTTGGCAGAAGGTCGCAAGATTTTGACGTGCATTACCATCTAGGTAAAGTTCATCACGGATCATTTGATAGATCACTTTAGGTGCTTGTTCTTGCTGTGGTAGTTTGGTCGTTGCCGCAACGTTATGAATAGTATCTGAGCCATAGATTGGATCATTACCTGTTTTACGGTTTACTTCATGAAGAGCCATAATTTTTCCCTACCTTAGTGTTGCTTACTGCTAAATAAGTTCCAAGCCATTGCTTGAGTAACATGCTTAATCATTTGTTGACCACGGATACTGTTACCAAATGGGTCTAGTCGTGGCGAGAATGCAGCCAGTGCACCTACGTTTGGAATAACCGTTACTAAACCGCCGCCAACGCCACTCTTTGCTGGTAAACCGACATCATATGCCCAATCACCAGAAGTATCGTAAAGCCCTTCCATTACCATCTCTGCGAGAATGTGGGGAATGTTTTGAGGGTCAATCACCTGTTGACCTGAGCATGGGTTTTTACCACCATTGGCCAGTGTTGCGCCTACGGTGGCAAGTTCTACCGTATTAAAGAGGGTAGAACATTGGCGTGTATAAACATCACACGCTTCAAGTGGCTCTGAATACATACGCCCAGATGATTCTAATAACAATGCGATAGCACGGTTATGAGTATTGGTCGTTTGTTCAGACTGATTGACTTCGTCAGAGAGCGATATTTCGCTGTTTGCTAGCAGGGATTGAAAGTTCAAAATCTGCTGCCAGCGTTGCTCTTTATCTGTCGCTTTAACTAAGCTCACTGTTGCCATTGCACCGGCATTAACGAGAGGGGTTAGGGGTTTACCGTTATGGAGTTCAAGTGCCAAAACGGAATTAAATGGCATCCCTGTTGGTTCTGCACCGACTTTACTGTGCAGCGCATCGGCGCCTGATTGTTCAAGAACTAATCCAAGCGTCATAATTTTTGAGATAGATTCAATAGCAAATTTATAATCACAGTCTTGTAATTGAATAATCTCGCCAGTAACAGACACAAAGGCTAAGCCTGTAAGTTCTGACGGTACTGATGCAAGAAACGGAATATATGAGGCGTTTTCGCCGTCGTTATTCGTTTTTGCTTCATTCAGTGCTTGCTGCATAATGACAGCAAGCTTTTCATTTAGTGGTGGCATTTGACGCATCCTTAACTCTTATTGATTTAATGTATGAGTTACTTTGTCTGATGGATTGATCACACCTGGATGAGTATCTTCTATTTCCCAAGTAAAGGGTGCAAAGTCTGAGACTGTTGGATCTTTCCAGTGCGGTTTACGGGCTTTGTAGATGAATAATGGAACAGCTACAAATATCACCGTTAGTACCACTAAGAAGCCAATGTATTCTTCAGGGCTACCGACTGAAATTTGACTTGGTGGAATGAAAGAGAAGATGAATGCTAATAGTGAACCAGAAAAGCCAACACCAGCTATGATCCACATTCCCATATCACCACCAGGGATTTTGTATGGACGAGGGCGATTAGGTTGGCTGTAGCGTAAATGAATCGCTGCAGCAAACATTAATAAGTACATGATGAGGTAAAGAACGACCGTTAATTGACTTAGAATTTGATAAGCAGCTTGAACTGAAGGTAATACTACAAACACAGTAGAAATCATGGTCACTAAGAACGCTTGTGCCATCATGATATGGGTTGCCATACCATTTTTGTTGGTGTATTGCCAAAAGCGTGGTAAATAACCACCTTTAGCAACCACAAGTAATGCCGATGAAGGACCTGCAACCCAGCCAACAACTCCAGCAAGTACACCTAGCGCTAAACAAGCTGCCATAATTGGCGCAGCCCAGCTGATGCCAGCCCAAGCAAACATATCATTGTAAGCGACTAATAAACTTTGAGTTAAGCTGATGTCTTGTTGTGGAATAACAAATGCAATTGCCAGCGTGCCAAGTACGAATACACAGACAGTACCAATCGCAGCAATCGCAATCGCAATTGGGTAGTTACGCGGCGCATTATCAACTTCTTTAACGTGAATCGCGTTCATTTCCATACCGGCATAGAATAAGAAGATACTTGCCGCTAAAACTACGTTATTAAAGTTAGAAAAGTCAGGAATAATATCGTGCCAAGAAAGTTGAATTTGTGGTGGCTTACCTGAGAAGAATAGGTAAGAGAAACCTAAAATAATTAATACGATACCAGGAATAACAGTACCAATTAACCCGCCCCATTTAGCCACTTTAGAAAAGGCTGCAGTGCCGCGTAAAGCGATGAAAGTTGCGAGCCAATAAATGGCTAATACTATTCCTAGTACGAAGAATTTATTTTGAGATAATGCTTGATCCCATGATTTATCTGGACCCATAAATGCAAGTGAAACAGAGCCAAAAGTTAATGCGGTTGGAAACCAAACAGTCACTTCAATCCATAGCATGAAGATCGCAACTAACGCTATTCGAGCTCCAAAAGCTTCGCCGACCCAGCGGAATACACCGCCTTTTTCAGACCAACCTGTCGCAAGCTCAGCGGCAACTAATGATACAGGAACCAGAAATACTACGGCGGCAAAAATATAATAAAAAATGGAGCTTAATCCGTATTCAGCTTCTGCTGGAAGACCGCGCAAACTCACTACTGCAACAATGTTTAACATTGCGAGAGCGAAAATGCTGATCCCCCCTTTTTTCGTTTTAATTGAATTTGTCATTGTTAACCAACTTATATTTAGTGCATTAAACTAATATTACAATATGAAAAATTAATTCATGTTGTAATTATATGTGAGAAAAAACATCAATAGAGTAGTACGTAAATTAAGGTGGATAATTATTATTGTTTATATTTGTGGATTATATATCAATAATTAAAGTTAACTTTATGATATGAGAAGTATTATTGGAATTATGTTTGGTAATATTTTTCTAGTGGTCTATTATTAATTTTTTAGTGACTGTTTTTAGTGACTGTTTTTAGTGACTGTTTTTAGTGACTGTTTTTAGTGACTGTTTTTAGTGACTGTTTTTAGTGACTGTTTTTAGTGACTGTTTTTAGTGACTGTTTTTAGTGACTGTTTTTAGTGACTGTTTTTAG
>NZ_PYNV01000036.1:0-5811 GCF_003026095.1 Photobacterium sp. GB-72
CTTGGCGACCATAGCGTTATGGACCCACCTGATCCCATGCCGAACTCAGTAGTGAAACGTAATAGCGCCGATGGTAGTGTGGGGTCTCCCCATGTGAGAGTAGGACATCGCCAGGCTTCAAATTTTAAAAGGCCATCCGAAAGGATGGCCTTTTTTCGTTTTAATACTTTTAAAGTTAGTTTGCATCTATAAACTAGACCTACAGACCTACAGACCTACAGACCTACAGACCTACAGACCTACAGACCTACAGACCTACAGACCTACAACAGAATAGTATTTAATAAAGAGATGTATCACTGCAGTAGAGAGTTACTGCAGTGATAAAGGGGGTGAATTATAGAATTTGATTCAGGATGTGATCCGCTTTTACACGACGAATACGTGTAATGAGCTTTTTAACTTGAGCTGGATAGTTATCAATTTTTTCAATTTGCTTATAACTACCAATAAGCTGGGTATGTTCGAGAATACAATCTAATTCTTGTTGTTGCTGCTCGGCGAGTAGTTGATTTTTGTCATGAATTAAAATCGCATTTTCAAGATCAAGTTTCCAAGCTCGTGGATTGAGGTTATTACCCGTTACTAACATATAACGACGATCTACCCAAAGCCCCTTCAAGTGAAAGCTATTGTTATCGTGTTTCCATAAATGGATCGCTAATTGGCGATGTGCAATAGCGGCTTCATTATGTTTAGCAAAATTACGTAAATTGACTTCATATAAATAAGGTAACCCAGCAATAGTCTTAAAAGGCTCTGATGGTGGAATATAAAAGTCATTTGCTGTTTTATCACCAACGACGATTGTGACCTTTACACCGCGCTTAAGGGCTTTCTTTACTTCGCGACTTACCATTCTCGGAAAGTTAAAGTAGGGAGTACAAATAGTCAGCTCAGATTGTGCACTAGCGATGAGCGTACAAATATCCTGATTAAGTTTGTTCTTACGTTTCCCTAAACCTATCAGAGGTGTTAATCCTACCTCGTCATCTTTAATCTCATCCGGCTCAAAATGGTAGATAGCTTGTTGTAGTTCGGAGCGTAGATCTCGAATTGCCGTCTTCAATGACTTTGTATCGGGTCTTTCTGGTTGTGCTAGGCAGTTAACAGCATTACTCGAAACAAGTATGTCAATAATGAACTGCGCCATGCTGTTAGCGAGCTTTTCATTTTTAATTACGTGGTAGCGATCGTAACGATAACGGTCATGTTGAGCGAGATACACATCATTTAAGCTTGCACCGCTATAAATAACATTATCATCAATAACAAAGCCTTTCAGGTGTAGGACACCGAACACTTCTCGATTACGAACGGGAACGCCAAGCACATCGATCTTGTGAGTATATTTTTCTGCGTACTCACGATATAGCGCGGCATTGCCATCGGACTGACTGGCGCCAATTAAGCCTCGTTGAGCTCTATGCCAATCAACTAATACCTTTATATCAAGTTCGGGGTTGAGTTGCTTAGCTTCATACAGAGCGGTAAGCACACCTCTTCCTGCTTCATCATCTTGGAGATATAAGGCAACTAAGTAAATGCGTTCTTTAGCTGATTTTATTTCTTGATATAGACGCTCTCTAAACGAATTTGCATCAAAAAGAGTCTCTAAATTCTCGGGCTTGTGCGCAATACATGGCAGTTGTTCGATGAGCTGCCTGTTAGCAATAGCTGAATCCATTATCGCCTCGTTTACACGATCTATAAGTAGATGAATTTTGATTAAGGGATCAATTATACCAGAAAAAAAGCGAAGTCAATGTATCTAGTGTTTAGATATGTTTTTGCTCATGCTTTCTGAGGTAAGTGTATCAATAAATAACATTGGAATTAGATTCTTACCGCTATTAGCATAGCGTTGAAAACGTTGCTTGATATTATTGGGAAGGTTTTCGCTATTAATAGTTTGAAACCCTGACTTCTGATAGAAAACTTCTAACTCTTGAAATGCAAAGCAATAGCATGCTTGTTGGTTCATTTGATTACGGCATGCTTCAATAAGCTTATACGCAATACCCTGTAAACGGTACTCTGGGATGACAAGCATGCCTGTCAGTAGTTGTATATCATCAATAGTTTTAAATCGTACGGATGCAATAATACTGTTGTTTGATTCTGCAACCCAGATTGTTTCATCTCTCTTTGCTTTTCCTGATGGATAGAATGACTTGTATATTTTATTAACTAAAGGCAAACGGATAGGATCAAGTTGACGATAAATAATTTGAGACATGGGAAAACACTGCGTTGTTGAATGGGATCAGGTAAAATAGTTTCAATTCGTATCGAAAAGTATAAAGATTTGGTTGTGAATTAACATGAAAGTTTTACATGAAACTGGGTTAGCGCCTTATCACACCTTTGGGATTGATGTATCGGCGAAGTACATACTTGAAGCATCAAGTGTTGAAGATCTCCTTGCTATTTGGCAGGACGAGACATACCAGGAAGTCCCTAAGTTAGTTGTTGGTCAAGGAAGTAACTTACTTTTTTGTGAAGATTACCAAGGCGCTATCATTTTAAACCGAATTAAAGGTATTAATGTAGTCGATAGTACTGAGTATGTTGATTTACATGTAGGTGGCGGTGAAGACTGGCATGGTTTGGTGTCTTGGGCTGTCGATAATGGTTTTAATGGCCTTGAGAATCTAGCACTCATTCCTGGTTGTGTGGGGTCGTCCCCGATACAAAATATTGGTGCTTATGGCGTAGAGTTAAAAGATGTCTGCCAGTATGTTGATGTATTAAATGTACAAACAGGGGAAGTGAAGCGTTTGATGGCTGATGAATGCCACTTCTCATATCGAGATTCAATTTTTAAGCGAGAGTTAAAAGATAACCACATAATTATTGCGGTAGGTTTTCGCTTAACTAAAGCTTGGTCTCCGAAAATAGCCTATGGCCCATTAGCAAAATTCTCGCTCGATACTGTTACAGCCAAAGAGATTTTTGATGAAGTGTGCGCCATTCGCCGTGAAAAACTGCCTGATCCGCAGGTTATGGGGAATGCAGGTAGTTTTTTCAAAAACCCAATTATTTCGTTAGACGTACGTGACTTTCTTTTGTCTGAGTACCCTAACATGCCAAGTTACCCAGTGGACGAAGCTCATTGTAAGTTAGCTGCGGGCTGGTTGATTGATCAATGTGGTTTGAAAGGTTACCAAATTGGTGGTGCTAAAATTCACCAGCAACAAGCACTTGTATTAACGAATGTTGGTAATGCAACTGCACGTGATGTACTTCAGCTAGCACAGTATGTTGTCGATACGGTAATGACTAAATTTGGTGTCTCTCTTGAGCATGAGGTGCGTTTTATGGCACATAATGCTGAAACTAATCTCAACGAGATGCTGCGATGAAAGATCATACCGTACGACTAGCTTTGATTAAGTTACTCTCTGATGGTGAATTTCATTCAGGTGAAGTATTGGGACAAACGCTGGGTATGACTCGTGCTGCAATCGCGAAACAAATTCAAGTCATTCAACAGTGGGGGCTTGATATTTTTAGGGTGCAAGGCAAAGGTTATTGTCTTGCATCAGCGATTGATTTACTTGATAAGCAGCAGATTTTAGAGAAAGTTAAGTGCCCCCATCTTGATTTAATTCCTGTCATCGACTCAACTAATCAATACCTTCTAGATAGAGTAGGGCAACTGCCTAGTGGTAGTGTATGTTTGGCTGAATATCAAGAAGCAGGCCGTGGACGACGAGGTCGACAATGGGTTTCACCTTTCGGTAGTAACCTGTACCTTTCAATTTACTGGCGTTTAGAAGCTGGTATGGCTGCGGCAATGGGGCTGAGTTTAGTTGTCGGCGTCGCGATTGCTGAAACGCTCCAAAAACTGGGTGCGGATGATGTTCGAGTTAAATGGCCTAACGATATTTATTATCAGGATAAAAAGCTAGCTGGTATTCTTGTTGAAATGACAGGTCAAGCAGGGGATGCTGCACACTTAGTGATTGGAATGGGGCTAAATATTAATATGCCACTAACAGAGCAAAGTGAGATCACGCAAGCGTGGACAACACTGTCGCAAGCTTGTGATAGCTTACCGTCTCGAAATATCTTAGCGGCGACATTGATCTCACATCTTAATCAAACACTCTGTGATTACGAACATCAAGGTTTAGTTGGCTTTGTTGAACGTTGGAATAAAATAGATAACTTTTTAAACCGCCCTGTGAAATTATTAATCGGTGAGCGAACCATCGAAGGTACTGCTCGCGGGATTGATGCTCAAGGGGCTTTACTACTGGAAACCGACACTGGTATTACACCGTATATCGGCGGTGAAATCAGCCTTAGAGGTTGCTGATGCAATTATTAATTGAAGCAGGCAATACTTACGTCAAAGTTGCCTTACTAACCCAAAATGAACACATTGAACAAATTGGTAAATACCCAAGTAAAAAATTAGAGCTTGTTTTACAACCGTTACTGGAAGGTAATGTTGAGCGCATTGTTTTTGCGAGTGTCGGACCAGTTGAAGTTGACAATACGATTCAGCGTATAGCACAAATGGCGAATATTCCTGTTACTCAGGTAAAAACTGCACGTGAAGACTTCGGTGTTGTTAACGCATATTCTGAATATCAATACCTTGGTGTTGACCGCTGGCTAACACTGGTTGCTATTCGTCAAAGTTTTAAGCAACCTACGGTGATTGTTGATATAGGCACGGCATTAACGTTTGATGTTATGGACAGTGATGGAAAACATCTTGGTGGTTGGATCATGCCTGGTTATCAGTTAATGATGAAATCAGTACTAGAGAATACGACCAAGGTGTTTTCAGATAGTGAGCATAGTGAATCATTAACACTGGCAAACAATACCGCAGATGGTTTAAAGAATGGCTGCCGTGCTGCGTTGGTTGGATTAATTGAGTTTGGCCTAAAACAAGCATCTGCAGAACTAAATGAAGCGCCCGCGGTAATTCTATGTGGTGGCGGTGTTCGTCATTTGCCAAAATCGTGGTGTAAACCTTTTTATCATCGCTCGGAGTTGGTACTTGAAGGGCTAGGGTTGTATGCAAAGCGCGGTTAATGCCGAAAATTACGTCAATTAAATAAAAAACAATAAAAAAAACACGTTAGGGTATTGCAACAAAAATAATCATTATCTAGAATGCGCACCACTAACGCCGACTTAGCTCAGTAGGTAGAGCAACTGACTTGTAATCAGTAGGTCACCAGTTCGACTCCGGTAGTCGGCACCAGTTTAAAAATTTCGGTGGGGTTCCCGAGTGGCCAAAGGGAGCAGATTGTAAATCTGCCGGCACTGCCTTCGAAGGTTCGAATCCTTCCCCCACCACCATTTTCAAATGGTTGAATAGCTCTACGAGATACAAGTTTTGCGGGCATCGTATAATGGCTATTACCTCAGCCTTCCAAGCTGATGATGCGGGTTCGATTCCCGCTGCCCGCTCCACATTTCTTGTGTGCTGATATAGCTCAGTCGGTAGAGCGCACCCTTGGTAAGGGTGAGGTCGGCAGTTCAAATCTGCCTATCAGCACCACTCTCAAGCCCTAATTCATCCATTTGTTATATACTCAACAAACCCATGTTTGGTTGTGTGGTCGTAATGCCACCTAATACCGTGCCCAGAGGGACTATCCATGTCTAAAGAAAAATTTGAACGCGTAAAACCGCACGTAAACGTTGGTACTATCGGCCACGTTGACCACGGTAAAACAACTCTAACTGCTGCTATCTGTACTACACTTTCAAAAGTGTACGGTGGTGCTGCTCGTGACTTCGCATCAATCGATAACGCTCCAGAAGAGCGTGAGCGCGGTATCA
>NZ_PYNV01000037.1:0-4332 GCF_003026095.1 Photobacterium sp. GB-72
GACTACTGCACCGAAATGCGGTCACTGGGAAACCTGAGCTACAACAGTTTGAAACCGCGATTGACTTAAACAGCCACGACATTAATAACGCCAATAGCGTTAAGGCATCAACGGTAACTACTGATACTGCCACGCTGCAAAGCTTAACCAGTAATGGTGATACTGCCTTAAACAATCTAACCTCAACGGTCAATACGACACTTGCCGCTCTGAACGTAAATGCTGATGCCACATTCCAGCAAGCGTTTATTGTTGATTCAACACTGACCACCAAAGATCTCAGCGCTACAAGTATTCAAACCAATTCGACACAAGCGGGTACGCTAGTGGCCCAAAGTGCGCAGTTAGGCAATACCGTTATTGAAAATGGTGCCACCATAAACGACACTTTTACCGCAAATGACAATATCACTGCCCAAGATGTTAATGCTAGTAACTTAAGCACGACTGGGCTTACCGTTTCAGGCACATTGACCGCTGAAGAACTCAAGTTACGCAATCTAAAAAACATCAACCAGTTTGAGATCAACAACGAGTTAAAACAAGGTGGCCGCTTAGTGCTTGATCAAAGCGGTAATCTTTATGATTCAGGTGTGGCACTGTCGCAACGTTATGGCTCATTAAACGGCGGAAATACGTTTACGGGCAATAACAGAATCAATACAGCTGTTATTCAAGGAACCGCGACTGCGGAAAGTACGAGAGCAGGGCGTGTCTCAATAAACGGTCGTGATGTAGCCTTTTCTCTCACTGACATTGAAAACGCAATTGCGAGTAATGATCGCGATCTGAGTAATATTGACGGTATGAAAGTGGCACGCCTGAATGACGTTAGTAGCCTCAATGCTAATGTGGGGGAGTTGGAGCGTAAGGCAAGAGATTTAGGCAATCGCACTGGAAGCGTTGAAGGCCACGTCAATAGAGCAAAGAAAACGGCTGACGATGCACTGACAAGCACGAAAGCGAGTCGAACTGCCGCTATTAATAACGGCATTAAGATCGATGCCTCTTTAAAACGAGTTGCCAGTTTAGAGCAATTTGAGCGTGACTGTCGCGCACAGAAAAATGGCTTGTGTAAGCCTGATGAAAAACCAAAAGCTGAAGATGGCAATATCAGCTCGTGGGTAAGTAACAGAGTTAACGGAAACTATCAAGGAACGATCACATGCTGGCCGCTTACAAATAGCTGTGATTTCGAACGAAGAACAGGAGGTCAACATGCTCGGTTAACCTTAAGTTTTTCTACGCAATATCCAAAGTCGAGTGGTCAATACTTAAAGATAATAAATGTTACATCGTCTGTACGCGGTCTTAGCAACGGTTTGTATACGTCAGGAAATAATATTATTAACTATAACTGTTTTGGCTTGCGTCGTAAGGGGTTCGTAAAGACTGAATACAAACAATATCCTATATCTATAAAGTTTGGGCTATATTCAGGCAGTAGCCTAATTAAATCAGAAACTTACAATACGAGTATAAATTTCTCATGCGATGTGCGAGTAACTAAAAAGTACGGAACGTTACCAGTATAAAAATGTAACAATTCTAAAACCTCTTAGAAAAAAGTGTATCTGTAACTAGCATTACCAAAGAATTTCCCAATATGTGGCTGCTATTATCCCAAATAACAGGTAATGGCACTCATACGAAGAGCGTCATCAACTCTGCGGAAATGCAGAAACCACTCAGGAGTTTGAGGGGAAATGTCCGTCAGGATGGAATTAAGATATTTAAAGAGTCGAAAGGCTCTTTTTTTTTGTGGCTCTATAAAAAATGGGAATTTTCATGAGTACAAAACCTTTAACATGATAATACGACTTCACTAACCAATTTTTGTTAAGGAAATGTATGGGCACTATTAGCACCAATGGTACTGCAGATACAGCGCCAGAGTATCATTGTAATTCGTTGGGCACCCCTTGTTGGTCAGGATTACCAGCAAAAGACTTCACACTAGAACTGGAGTTGGAATTAAGACTATTTATCAACATTGAGGCTAAAAGGCGAGGTCATAACGACAAAGTTGCTAATAAATACGATCCTGAGCAACGCTTATTCGATCCGCATTTTCTTAATGGTTGGCCTGCTAAAGCTTGGGCGCTTGCATACGATGAAGGATATAATCATTAAACATTGTAAAATTTAACTGTCATGTAGGATTAAAGACAAGGCTAATAAAAGGAATAATTCATGACGAGAAGCATTTTTATAACGATCATAAAATATGTAATTTTGACCTTTGGGATATTCTTGATAAACAAGTATCTGATAATTGACGCAAAATATGAAATTTTAGGCTTAATGTTAACGATATTTTCAGTCATGGCCATAGTGATTTGTTGTTTAGTTGACCTTGAAAAACTCAAGATTTAAATCAACCTCAACAAAATATAAGTATCTTTCTAGTTAGCCACATAAAGCTAACTAGGACGAAATGCATTTGCCACACTACTAATATCGATACCAGCAGTGTACCGCTTGACCATTGCTTCTGACGACCATCCACCTAAATGCATAACTTGCGTATGTGTTGCGCCTTGCATAACAAGATCTATAGCTCTACCAATTCGTGCACTATGACCGGTCCAAGTTTTTGTCACATCATTTGGCAGTAAAACTGAATAAGCTCGCCCAAACACACTATCGATTTTTTTGTGGTCAATATTACGTGCGTGTCCCTCAGTTAAGCGGCACTTACCACTTCGCCATAACGATGGAAATAATGGTGTAAACGGATCTCGAACATCAAGATTAAGATCCGAAAGTACATCAAATACAAACGCCATACTCTCACGACTGATCCACACAGTTCGCTTCTTGCCTATTTGTTGCTTAGTATTTTTAACATTGGTTAGAATTGACGTATAGTCACCAGTCACAGGATCTTTTCTCAACATACCTATCTTTAGTTGTGTTAATTCAGATTCACGAAGCAATGAATCATAGGCACATTTAAGTAATGCCAGGTCACGGCGACGAACAATATTATCGCTGCTAGCCCAAATTTGATTAAGTGCTTTTAGATGATGTTGTTGAAACGCACTGGCTTGATCTTCCGTTGTATTTGTCAAACGCTCAACATTCGCTCTTTGCCGCATATAATCAGCAAATTCTTGATTGTCAAATGGGTTATCAACTTGCTTGGCGATTCTTCTGAGCATATTAAGAAAGGCCAAACGGCTTTTTAAGGTGCTGTATTTCACTTTAGTTCGGTTATCAATTAAGTCGTCTTCACCTACACCCATCAAGTGATCAAAATATTGGCAGGTTGTCGCCATGGTTAATGGCAGTGCCTGAACATTATGGCCGCGACAGTATTTAGCATAATCGAGAAGCGTTGAACTGAGCTGTTTATGTGAATTTATCGATCGACCTGTACCATGCGCAATGTAATTGATAGTACCGGCTAAAAAGTTCTCAAGTGAATGCCGATCACTGCAGGACTGAGCAACCTCAACGGCAGACAAGTAAACTTTGTGCAGAATCGTTTTATAACGCTCTCGTAAAACATCATCATCTATATTGTCTAATGGTTTTAAAGCGTAATGCTCCAATTCCGCATAATCATTAAATAGAGGCAGGCCAATTGGATTGAGCTCCAATCGTCTTTCCTCACTAAGCACCATTAACATTACATACCCTCAAAGTGACAGCGTCACAAAAGATTAAACTCAAAAGCGAAAGTTACAAGGTAACGTTTTAAATCTGACGTTGATAACGACAATATACCCATAAAACGACTATTAACCGAAATAGGCAACCGAACCGCCAAAATATAGATAAAATTGTACCATAAAAAAGTAAGGTTCGATAATAGGAATTATCTACCATAACTCTAGTCAAGTCGTATTCTTTACTCGTATCCAAACAGCCTGAAAATTTAGCGCGCGTCGTTTTTTTTTCGTCTGCTACAAAAAACAGCAAAAAAGTTACAGTTAAAACACTTAGTCTAGATTAGAAGCATTAGATTATGGGTAAGAAGATGACCGTTACGCAAAAGTTTTGCAAAAGTGAAGATAAGCAAGTCTTACTGCTTGATCGTATGATCTATTCGCTTGGAAAATACATCTCAACAAATGAACTTAGGGAATTCGTGCACTCGTATTGGAGTGACAAGTTACCTATATCAATAGTACGAAAGCGCCTTGATCTATATTTTACAACAGCTTTATTTTCAATAGTAAAAGACATTTCATTTATGGCTACTTGCCGTTATTCAATCAATGAAATAAAAGAGATGATTACTGAAAAGTACAAATATAATGCTTTTAACCATAATGATTTCGTTATTAAATTCGCCTTTCATGAGCTTAATAATAGAACTGATAC
>NZ_PYNV01000038.1:0-2047 GCF_003026095.1 Photobacterium sp. GB-72
AGGGAATGATACAGGCTTACCCTGTTCCGTATGTCACGTAAAATGTCAGCTTAGATGCCCACTATAGTGCGGAGAGTACTGCGATCACGAAAGAATACTGTCCAACTTCTTTCCGACTCTCATTGCCATTTTGGCCACAGCGTATTAACCACTTCCGCTGCTTCATCACATAACGCACCTTGGATGGATTCACATACGTTCATCATACTGACTACCTAGCACTCACCCGACTTGTGGTTTTCAGGAGGAACGTCCTCTCACGATTCTTTTCCCACTCAGCCCAACGGCCAAGTTTCGTTACATTGTCCGAGCCGCTGCTTTATTCAGGCTCGTAGGTTCATCTGGTGATACAGACGGTTCACTCATAAAGCGGTGAACAACGCTTCATACGACTTCAGGTCGCACGGACAGAAACGAGTTAGGGACTCTGCTGTATTCGGGCTGGTAGGTATTAGGAAAAATAAGGGAGGCATAATATTAGTTCAGTTACTCTAATTTATTCAGCAACTCGATATCGCAATTCACAGCGACCGATCTAGTTACATACTCAAACTCACCTCTATGGTTATACTTTTTTAGAGTAGAAGTAACTACTTCACCATCATTGAAACCTAAGTACAATTCATACTCATCAACCTTTATATCAATACCCCCCGACGGACCTACTTTGCCTTTGGTGTATCTTCTAATACTTGTCAAACGATATTTCGTTAAGCAATCGTACATGGCACCTAACTTTCCGTGTAAAGCCACGCCATATTTTTCGGCATAAGGTGGCGCACTGTAGTTTGAATTAGCACTTAGAGATTCTATCTGTGAAAATCTGTCGTCATTCCATTTACCCCTGAATATGTAAAAATTAACTAAAACTATAATAACTAAAAAAGTATAAAATACTTTATCACCTTTTTTCACTTCTATTTACTTCCCTGTAAGCTCATTTGCATAACTATTTGTATGTGAACTTTATACTTAGCTTATTTAGTCTGATAGTATTCAATCCCCAACATTAGTATTTAAGTAACTAATTGGACAATTAATTGCCATCATAGTAGACCTCCCATCAGAAACATAAAACATTTTGTAAGCTTCTCCTTTGATAGTTTGGAATTTGAGCGCCAATCTTCCTCCAATCTCTAACTCAAAACTACCTCTGTCTTGACTCGTTACTTTTGAAGAAGTATCGACCGTCGTTACTGTATGGCGGAATGTATTTCTAAATAAATCAAAGACAGAAATACAGCGATAAAAGCGCCCAAGCTTTCCTGTTTTCTTTAACTCTATGTTTTCATTCGATATAACCACATACTCAGATTCCGCATTTACGTCACTTCGAAAAAGAGAACGTAGCTCTTGAGAACCTTTGTCATCGTTGGTGTTGTGATTAGAAATACCAACCACTGACATTAGTAGAATAGGCACAAAAAAGTACTCTTTACGAAACTTCATTTCTCTAATCATCCATTATTATTCGAGTTCCCCAAAATACTAAGAGCTGACATCATTCAATAGAGCAAGTGAACAATTAACAGCTCTACTATCGCCCTTCACAAGAGCCATCATCCTGATATTTTTCAGCATAAAATCTGATTGCTTCATTGTTATCTACAAAAATATCGAGGAGATAATTATCAATATATAAGCCTAACGGCCCAGAAACTCCATCTCTACCCGATGACCTCTTCGTTATCATACTC
Source organism: Photobacterium sp. GB-72 (assembly GCF_003026095.1). Classification (NCBI taxonomy): domain Bacteria; kingdom Pseudomonadati; phylum Pseudomonadota; class Gammaproteobacteria; order Vibrionales; family Vibrionaceae; genus Photobacterium; species Photobacterium sp. GB-72. The sequence goes on from NZ_PYNV01000038.1 coordinate 1,698, forward strand.
GATATAATCGTTACATATTATGAAGTTAACAGCAATTTTTTACACCCAACACTTTATTAGAGAATGTGAAAAGTAAGAAATGTATTTAATAAGTCTTATTAAAAACGGAACTCAAGCGCTAAAATCAATACGTTTCATTGTAACTGTTGATATACACAGCAAATAAAACTAATCCAAAACCACGTGAATACGACATGAACGAGTAAAAGCACTAAGTAGGAATGGGGCATTTCTGAGCTAGCCGTGGAAGCTAGCTCGAATGGACAATTCTGAGCTAACTCTTCTGAAGTTCGAGAGCCATGGTCGATTGATATAGTGGCGCGGAAAGCCTACTATTAATAGATAATTAC
>NZ_PYNV01000039.1:0-1449 GCF_003026095.1 Photobacterium sp. GB-72
GGAAATGTATGTTGCTGAATCCCTGCAACTATTGACTGCAAGTGCAGTACAAATACCTAAACGTGGCTATTTAGGTATTTGTACTTGATAGATGTATTAATGAGGGAAAGCGACCAAAAATAAATTTTTGGTCGCTTTTAACGATTAGTAAGCAATTGAACCTAGCTTTAAATCGTTTAAGTGTGTGTTAGGGAATGAAAGGTATTCCGTAATTTTATTGTCTATTTCAATTTCTTTAGTAAAGAAGTCAAAGTCGGTGAATTCTGGATCACAACCAGAAACTTGTATCGAATCAATGGTAGCCATTGATTCAATAACTTGAACATCGAGTTCAATGTCAGCTTTTAAAGCATTCTTTAAGATGTTGCTATTGATTGCAGTGATCATGATGGTCTTTCCTTTTATTTAAAAAAGGCGTCTACCCAATGGGTAGTATGCCCAATGGGTTTAGTGTGGTGGAATAGCTTGCTAGGTCGTGGTGTAGATATCTAGATGGTGGTATGGGAAATGTATGTTGCTGAATCCCTGCAACTATTGACTGCAAGTGCAGTACAAATACCTAAACGCTAACGCTTACGTATTGGTACTTACTAATTTATTTGGGGTTTTGGCCGATGATGTGCATAGAGGCCACTGCACAGTATAAATTTAAACATTGCTGAGTAAATAAGCAAGTAAAAATGCGCAACGCTATAATAGCGCCGCACATCTTACCTTTGAGGTAGATTCATGTTCAAACCTAGCTCAGTGAAGTTCATTTTTTTGCTTCCGCCAATAAGTCCAAAATGTAAACTCAGTGACGTACAGCCTTTTACTATAAGTGAGGCACTTACCTGCTTCTCATCTTTTTTTTCTTCTGACATAAGAATGTTTCCTTGAATGAATCCAATATGGATTAATTGGTGGTGAGTGTTACTAGGTGGAGGTTTGGGAAATGTATGTTGCTGAATCCCTGCAACTATTGACTGCAAGTGCAGTACAAATACCTAAACGTGGCTATTTAGGTATTTGTACTTGATAGATGTATTAATGAGGGAAAGCGACCAAAAATAAATTTTTGGTCGCTTTTAACGATTAGTAAGCAATTGAACCTAGCTTTAAATCGTTTAAGTGTGTGTTAGGGAATGAAAGGTATTCCGTAATTTTATTGTCTATTTCAATTTCTTTAGTAAAGAAGTCAAAGTCGGTGAATTCTGGATCACAACCAGAAACTTGTATCGAATCAATGGTAGCCATTGATTCAATAACTTGAACATCGAGTTCAATGTCAGCTTTTAAAGCATTCTTTAAGATGTTGCTATTGATTGCAGTGATCATGATGGTCTTTCCTTTTATTTAAAAAAGGCGTCTACCCTATGGGTACTATGCTCAATGGGTTTAGTGTGATGGAATAGCTTGCTAGGTCGTGGTGTAGATATCTAGATGGTGGTATGGGAAATGTATGTTGCT